>DBGCIZ010000052.1:0-12634 GCA_048355355.1 Christensenellaceae bacterium
TCAAAGGCCTCTGCCATGCCGTTCCAAACATCGAAGGACGCCAGCTGAACCTCGCCATTAGGGGCCAGGGAATTTAAAAGATTTATCATGACCTCACCCTGTCCAACAGAAGCGGTAGATGCCAGAATGATATCGCAATCTGGGTAGGAGTTAATATAATTCTGAATAGTCGCTGTCAAAGCGTTCAAATCGGAATTGTCCGGAATCGTGTACTCCGCCAGTTTCGTAATGCCATATTCCTCCATACCCTGGTCGATACCGTCGTTTCTCAGTCTCAGCGTGCTGCCCGGGGAGACATAGTTGACGCAGGCATTTTTATGGCCATCTTCCGCCATCAGCTGAACCATGCGTTTCGCCGCATTCACTTCATCCTCCACACATTCGCCTAAATAATATTCATAGCCCATCACCTCGGACTTGATTGCCTCGTCAGTAATCGTCCGGAAGCAAATTTGGAAGTAGACGTTATTTTCCTGGCAGAGCTGGGCAATTTTTTGTGTCACAACCTCTGAAACGGGAATACATAAAATGCCGTCACAACCTGCTGCCACAAGATTCTCCGCTGCTGCAATCTGCGCATTGGGATCCAGATCGCCAATTTCCCATTGAATTTCGACGTCCAGGGCCTCCGCCGCATAGTTCAACGTAGAATATACTGCCGCTCCCAGGGAATCATCTTTACTGTAGAAAATCACGCCGATTTTCTTCCCCTCTGTATCGGCCTGTCCGCCGTTTGTTCCTGCGGATTCCTGGGCCTCGCCGGATGTTTCCGGCGCCTCAGAGGCAGCGGGCACGCCGCAGCTCACCAGCGCGAATACCACCATCATAATTGCCAACAGTAAGGCTAGCCTTTTCTTCATTTCTCTTTCCTCCTTGTTTGTTTTTTCTTGGCAGCACGCATCAAAGCAAAGCTTGGAGCCTGCCACGCCAAAAGAAAAACCGCTTGAAAAAAGAGAAAGCTTAAATTGTCTAAAAAGATAGAAAAAAGCGGATCCTTTTTTGATTCGCCTTTTTTTATCCTTTTAAGGGGAGAGGAGAAATTCTCCTCCCTCCCCTATTTTTAATGCTTGCTTTATCCTCTACTGTCGATTTTCTCCATGATGTTCTCAAGGGTGTAATCTGCCATGATCTGCTCCAAATCCTCCATGCTGAAGTCAGGATTGATGGCGCGAGACATCTGCTGGATTTCCTCAGCGGTATAAATCATGTAATCCGGATTGTCGATATACTGCTCGTAAACGGCGCACTCCTCAGCGCTGGTTACGAAGATGTAGTTCTGCTTCAGAGCCACAGGCTCGTCAGACATCCGCTGTCCGATAACCGCATTGTACAGCACCATGAAGGAGAACAGTGCATCCGGGCTCATGCCGCCTACTGCGCAGCCCAGGGAGCCGCTCTCAAAGGCCTCTGCCATGCCGTCCCAAACGTCGAAGGACGCCAGCTGGATCTTGCCGTTGGGGGCCATGGAGTTCAGCGTGTTGATAATAACCTCGCCCTGTCCTATAGAGGCGGAGGCCGCCAGGATTACGTCGCAATCCGGGTAGGAGTTGACGTAGTTCTGAATCGTAGCCGTCAGAGCATTCAAATCGGAGTTATCCGGAATGGTGTATTCAGCCAGCTTATTGATGCCGTATTCCTGCATACCCTGGTCGATACCATCGTTTCTCAGTCTCAGAGCGCTGCCGGGGGAGACGTAGTTAACGCAGGCATTCTTCTTGCCGGCCTCTGCCATCAGCTCAACCATGTGTTTCGCAGCGTTGACCTCGTCCTCAACGCACTCGCCCAGATAATACTCATAGCCCTCTACCTCGGTCTTAATGGCCTCGTCCGTAATGGTACGGAAGCAAATCTGGAAGTATACGCCGTTTTCCTGGCAGAGCTGGGCAACCTTCTGGGTAACCACCTCAGAAAGCGGGATACACAGAATGCCGTCGCAGCCGGAAGCAATCAGGTTTTCTGCTGCTGTAATCTGAGCGGTGGGGTCCAGTTTACCCAAATCCCACTGGATTTCTACGCCAAGGGCTTCTGCTGCATAGTTCAGCGTAGCATACACTGCCGCACCCAGAGCATCGTCCTTGCTATAGAAAATTACACCGAGTTTTTTGCCCTCTGTGTCGGCCGTCTGGTCTCCAGTTGCAGCAGATTCGTCAGCAGCAGGAGCAGATTCCTGCGCCTCGCTGGCAGGTGCGCTCGGCTCCTCAGATGCCGCCGGTGCGCCGCAGCTTACCAGTGCGAAAGCTGCCATCAGCACAACTAACAACATAGCCACTGTCTTCTTGAGTTTCATTTCTTTCCTCCTAAATAAACAATTGTTTTCTTTGGCGCTCTGGCCAAATTTTAAACTGCTCAGGCCTTCCCAGGCCGCACAGTCTTTTTTTGAAAAAGCTCCCCAGCCCTGCGCCCAGAGGCGCCGCCGGGCAAATCTGCACGCGCGGGTAAATTCCCCAATTTAGCGTGCCTGCCGATTTTTGTGGGCGGCGGGCTGCATTTCTCATGCAGCCACACCGCTTTTATTGTTGACTACGAAAGGGCTTGTGGAAAGGTCAGGAGCGGAGCTCCGCCTTCATCTGCCTTCTCAGCTTTATCTTGGCAAATACATCCGAGCGGGACGATATTGCCATGAAGATGAGCACGAAGAGGGCGATGATAACCTGGTTGTACATGGACGGGAAGCCCAGCACCATCAGCGCCAGCTTGACAATCTGCATGGTGACAGAGCCAATGTACGTGCCGATAATCAGGTTTGCAAAGTTACCCAGGGACATACCGACGAACACGCACATCATGGCGTCAAAACAGGTTGCCATGGTTCCCATAGAGGATACCGTTCTGGTTACACCAGAGGAGCCCAGGTTCATAAATGCGTACAGGCCGCAGAACAGGCCGCATACGATGAACGCCAGGGTCTTGACCTTGTAGACGTCAATGCCGTTCAGTCTGGCTACCGAGGGGCCGTTGCCGACCGCGCGGACGTTATAGCCAAAGCGCCTGAAGTTATAGAGATAGTAGGCCAGGACAAAGATGACAATGCCGATGATAATCTTTACTCCTGTGTCGCCCAGCTGCACATACTCGGGCTGCATCAGAACGCCTGCGCCGTCGAACACCACGCCGCAAACACTCTCGATGATGAGCATGATGCCGATGGAAGCAATGATGGAAGGGATTTTCAACAGCCGGAAAATCAGGCCCGTAATGGCCGAGCATGCTACTGCGACGAGAACGCACAACACCAGCATGCCGACAATACCCAGCCCCCAGTTCTGCGCCAGGTTGCCGCCGATAATAGATGCCGCTAGAACGTTAGCACCGACAGAGAAGTCCCAGTTGCCTACCTTCAGGTTGAATGCCACACCCCATGCCAGAACTGCCGGCAGAATTGCCTGCGTGCAGACAGAAGCTAAACTGTTCATGGAAATCTGCTGCGGCGCCAGGATCCAGAGAATCACGAACAATACCAACGGAATTGCGATTGTAATGATAATTTTTTTAATGATATTTGACGCTTTCATTGTTTTTACCACCTATCCTTTCTGCCGTCATCAAACGACCATCTGGCCGCTGCTTCTGTCGTAGGTCATATAGACGGCCGCCAGGAACACGATGCCGCGGATTACGTTAACCAGGTTGGGGTCAACTCCCCAGAGGGTCAAGCCGTTGCCCAGCATCATGTAAATCAGCGCGCCGATGATGATGCTTCTCAGCTTCGTGCCAGAACCACCGGTAATAGAGATACCGCCCAAAACCAGGGAAATCAGGATTTCCGTCTCAAAGTTTGTGCCTGTGGTTGCTGCAACGCCGCCTGCCCGAATCATGGAGAGGTATGCGCTGATGCCTACCGTAACACCCGTGACCACAAAGGCCAGGATTTTGTATTTTGCCACCGGAATACCGCTCATCACAGCCGCCCGCTCGTTAGAGCCGATGGCCTTGTTGAACTTACCCAGCTTGGTGAATTCAAACAGAATGTAGCCAATGACGAACACCACCACCAGAACGATGAGGAAGAAGCCGATGTCGTCCAGAGCCGTGAAGGATGCAGGCGCCACCATGGTTCCCTGCGAGCTCATGACGCCCACGATGCCTCTGCCCATGAACATGATGCACAGGCCGGCGATAAAGGACGGGACCCGCATAATCAGGTGGATAACCGCTACCAGAACGCTGCATGCAATGCCCGTAATGATGCACATGGGCAGCGTCAGCTCTACGCATACGGTGCTGATGGCGTAGCCAACGACTGCGCAGATGGCCAGCTCTCCGCCCAGAGAGAAGTCCAGGTTGCCGTGAGACATGACGAAGGTCGCGCCCACGCCGCCAACCATCATCATGATGGACTGCAGCAGAATCAACTGCAAGTTATTCAGGGAGATGAACGTCCCACCCGTGCTGACCGCAAACATGATGAATACCACAATCAGCCCCAGGAACGGCGTTATCTTTTTCCAGATGTTGCTCTTGCTCTTTGGTACATCTATGGACTCGTGCTCGGAAGCTTTTACTTCTTGTGCTGCTTTCATTTTTCCATTTCCTCCAATCATCAAATCATATGGCCAATGATAGCCCGCTCGTCCACTTCAGGACCTCTGACCAGCTCCGCCGTCATATGGCCGTCCTTCAGAATGATGATCCTGTCGGACATACCAATCAGCTCCGGCATTTCCTCCGAAACCATGATGATGGCCTTGCCTTCCTTTTTCAGCTCCTCCATCAGGCTGTAAATTGCCGCCTTGACGCCTACGTCAATACCTCTGGTGGGGCAGTCCATAATCAGGATCTCCGATTCGTTGGCCAGCCATTTTGCCACGACGACCTTCTGCTTATTGCCGCCGGAAAGGTCCTTCACCAGCTGCTCGATGCCCTGCATCTTCACTGCCAGCTTATCGGCATATTTCTGGGCCAGCTTTTTCTCGCTCCTTCTGCTGATGAAGCCGCCCTTCTGCAAATCGTCCAGAGACATCATGACGATATTATCCTTAATGCTCGTGCCCAGGAAGATGGACTCCTGGTCTCTATCCTTGGGCAGATAGGCGATTTTCTCTTTAATCGCGTCCCACGGATGCTTGATAACCCGGTTATTTTTCGTGGCAACGACCTGCCCCTTATCCGGCTTATATGCGCCGAAAATGACCTTGCAAAGCTCGTGCATGCCGCACTCTGTCAGGCCGCCCAGGCCGAGAATCTCGCCCTTGTGCAGGTCGAAGCTGACGTCCGTAATGGTTCTTCCCAGGGTAACGTTTTCTACCTTCAAAACCACCTCGTCGTCCCAGGTGCCCTCGGTATCCTCCCGGTAATAATGGCCCGAAAGCTCTCTGCCAATCATCAGATTCCGCATGTTTTCCGCGGTGATATCCTCCTTGGCCAGCGTATCAATATAGTGGCCGTCTCTAAGGATGGTAACGGTATCGCAAATCCGCTCCAACTCCTCCAGGTCGTGGGAGATGAAGATAATGGAATTACCCTGCTTTTTCATGTCCTGCATGATTTCGTAGACCTTTTCCCTGCCCTTTTGGGAGAGGGCTGTGGTCGTCTCGTCTACAATCAGCAGCTTGGGGTTGCTATACATTGCCATAGCAACCTCGATAATCTTTCTCTCTTCAAAGCTTACTGTGTCAATCATGGCTGTGGGATTGATGTAGTCTACGCCAATCTCCGCCAGCACCTTTCTCGACTCCTTAATCAGCCGGGCCTTGCTTACGTTGCCCACCTTCGAGAAAATTCCTTCTTTTCCCAGGAAAATGTTTTCCGCCACCGATAGCCCGTTGATGGTGCCCATCTCCTGCACCAGAATACTGATTCCATGAGATTTGGATTCAATCATGGAGCTTGGCGCATAAGGCTGGCCTTCAAAGTACATTGTTCCGCTGTCAGGCTTGAGCGAGCCTGTAATCATAGAAGCCAGCGTGGATTTTCCGGAGCCGTTCTCGCCGATTAGCCCGCGGATTTCCCCGTATTTGACCTCCATGGTGACGTCTACAATGGCTTTGGTCGATGTGAAAGACTTGTTCATTCCCTCAACTCTTAAAATGACATCGTTACCCATACCGTTGTTGTAAACCTCCCTAATTTCTCGGTTTCTTTCAAAACGCATCTTTTCCCCTAACACGTTTGAAGCATATATTCTTTAGCGTTCCCTCGCTAAAATGTAATTCTTGGTGAATGGCATCTGCCGAAGAAATTTTGAAAAGTATACTTTTCAAAACGGATTTTAGGCAAAAAAATAAAGCGATGCTGTAGGAGATGGCAATAAAAAAACAGTCCTAATCAGACTGTACGAAAAAGTATACTTTTATAAAGATCGTTGGTTTTACAGCTTCTTTGCCAGATATTCCGCGCTCGTCTTTAACGATTTGATGGGGCATCCGTCTACCCAACCCTCGTGGGTCTCCAGAACGATGTATTCCACCTTCGTTTCCTTGTCGATGGCGATGAGCTGCTCCATCTCTAAAATGCCCTTGCCCAACTCGCAGCCTGTCGGCACCCGGCAGGGATTGCCCGGCTCCTGAGGCACGATGCGGCAATCGTTGATGTGATGATATTTCAGCCGCCCGCCCAGCCGCTTCATCCATGCCTCCGGGTTGGCGCCGCCAATGGCCGCCCAGTAGGAATCAAATTCAAAGGCCACCAGCTCCGGGTCTGTTCCCTCTATGAGCAACTGCATCATGGTCTTGTCCCCGCCGTCCGGCTTGGCAAATTCCATGTTGTGGTTGTGATAGAGAAGGGTGATCCCCGCGTCGCGGAATTTTTTCCCCAGCTCGTTCAGCTTGGCTATCAGGCTGTTTACGCTGGCCAGGCTTTCTGCTTCCGTCTTCATGGTGCCTGCGCAGACCATGTATTTGGTGTTGAAGTCCCTGGCCTTCTGGATAAATTTTTCCGGCTCCTCCACCATTTCTTCAAAAATCTCATGACTGGAGCATACCTCCAGCCCCGATTCCTTCACCAGCCGGATCCAGTCCCATTTGGCATCCATGAGAAAGCCGCAAAGCTCAATGGCATCGTAGCCGGCCTCTTTGATGCTGGCGAGCGTTGACTGAATTTCCGCTTCGCTGGCGATACAGTCCCGAACCATGTACAACTGCACTGCTGTTTTCATCCTCTAATCTCCTTTGAACACGTTTTTATGAATTTAAGCTTTTCATCGCGGTAAGTTCTTTCTCTCGCCTTTGCTGGCTGGCTCGCCTCGGAGCATCAATATTTGTCCTCTGTGTTGTACCATACATTTGCGATATATCTATGATAACTGGCTATTGTCCTCTTGTCAATAGTTTTCTGAAAAAAAGGTCGAATGTGAACAAACTTAATATTTTTCTTTCGTTTTTTTCATAAACCCTGAAAAATCCCATCATAAAGCCAAAAACTTCCCTTTATAAGAGGGAGCCATTGCCCTGGCTCCCCTCTTTCCCGTTTATTCAAATGGATACCTAAGCCCCCATTTGGCACGAATGCCATCCATAATTTCGATGACCTCTATGGATTCATCCAGGGGCATAATTTCTGGTTCCTTCCTGTTTTTTGCGATGCAATCCGCTACATAGTCGATTTCATATTGAAATCCCTCTGCCGGATGATTGTAATATTTGGTAATTTTCTCTTGCCCACAGAACAATTCTGCTTGAATGGGGGAATAGAATTTTTCCAACTGAATGGAGCCGGCGTCCCCGTAAATTGTCATGCGGTTGTCCATCAATGCGTTGTAGGCGCAGGCCATGGTGCCGATGACATTGTCGGGATACTCCGCAATGGCCACCGTGGTTTCGTCCGTGCCCGCCTTGCCCATCCAGGCGCTGGCGTTGATGCGGATTGGCTTATGCCCCAGCAGCATGTTCATCATGCTGATTTGATAGACCCCTAGGTCCAGCAGCACCCCTCCCGCATGCTCTGGCGCGATGGCCCTGCTGGTGATGGGGATGTCGTTCATCCGAAAGCCAAAGGTTGAGTTGATGGACTCCACCCTGCCGATTTTCCCCTGGGCAATCCATTCCTGAACGTCGCGAATCGCCGGGAAAAACCTGCTCCACATGGCTTCCATTAAGAAGGTGTTGTGTTCCCTGGCGCACTGCACCAGCTCCCTGGCCATTTTCGCGTTGGGCGCCAGCGGCTTTTCGCATAGGACGGGAATCCCTGCCTCCAAAAACTTTTTCGCAAAGGCAACATGGAACGCATGGGTCACCCCAATATAGGCCACGTCTATGGTTCCCGAATGAATCATCTCTTCTATATCATAAAATCTGTGAGGAATCTCGTATTGGTCCGCAAAGGCATTGGCCCGCTCCGGCCTTCTGCCGTAAACGGCACTTACCTCTGAATTGTTTGAATGAAAAATCCCCGTAATAAACCGGTGGCAAATATGGCCGCAGCCGACAAACCCCCAGCGCAGCTTTCCTGTTTTCACTGTCCTCTCGCAAGCCTTTCTTTGTTTAAACAATAATTATTATTGAATATAGAGATTGTTATTACGCAATCTCTATATTCATATTTATTCCTAGTTATCAAAAGTCATGACCGATTTAATAACCGTTCCTTTTTCATCAATTTCTTTAAAGGTGGTGTTGATGTCCTCCACCGTCAGCTTAATGCGGTGGGTAATCATATCCTTCAGATTCAGTCTACCCTTGGCCTTCTCCTCGCCCATGGCAGCCATTGCGGCGCTCAGCAGGCCCTGAGCGCCGCCCAAGCCAGCCATTGCCGCCTGGTTGCTATATACAATCAAGCCCTTGAAGTGGATGTAGCTCCAATCCAGCAGGACAGGCACGCAGCATGCTCCAATGCAGCCAATTCTGGCGCCCCATGCCGCCAGATAGGGAATGTTAGAGATGGTGTCCGGCACGCCTGCGCAGTCGATTACCACGTTGCAGCCAACGCCGCCGGTTATCTTCTCTACCTCTTCTGTTACATTCTGGGTAGTCGGGTCGATGACGTAATCCGCGCCCATTTTCTTGGACATCTCCCGCTTCATGGGCAGCGGGTCAGAGGTGATGATGGTCTTTGCGCCGAAGATTCGGCTCCACTGGGTGGCAAACAGGCCCAGCGCGCCCTGCCCCAGGATGCAAACTACGTCATTGTGCTTCACCACCGTGCGGCACATATTCCAAAGGATGGCGCAGGGCTCCGTCAAAGAGGCTTCCTCATCCGTCAGGTTATCCGGGATTTTCACACATTCCCGCGCCGGCGAAACCACATATTCTCCCAGGCCGCCAATGGTGCCGCCCAGGCCCACTCTGTCGCCTACCTCAAAGACCGGGTCTGCCCCCATGCCCGGCAATACCGGGTATTCCGGCACGGACCGGGGCCCGATTTCCACAACCTCGCCCATGCCCTCGTGGCCCATAGTGGTGGGGAAGGGCTCCCGGGCATACTTGATTTTTCCGTAGTATTTGGCCAGGGGGTCGCCCTCCAGCCTGTTGTCCCACTGTCTGAAATGGTGGGGCAACATCAGCGTAATCTGATGGTCGTGGGGCGGATGGAGCGCCTTAATGGTGTTCAAATCCGTCTGGTTGCAGATGGAGGATGCCTTCATCTTAATCAAAAGCTCGCCGGGGCCCGGCTTGGGGATGGGCACCTCGCGAATGACCCAGGGGCCTCCCTTTCCCATCAATACCGCCTGTTTCATCGTTCCTTCCATGATAAACCTCCGTTTTTTGGTACAACAAGAACACCTACGCTGCCTCTCCTTTGGAAAAAGCGGCTGCCCTTGGCGATTCCGTTGTGTTTTTGCTATACCTCGTGATATTCCTTATGTCTGCATTATACCCAGCCCCCGGAGAAATAGCAATTCAAAGATAGCCGGGCTGTGATTCCGTTTCGGAATCATCCCCTTTTCCCATGGCCCAGGTAAAATTCTGCTCTCTTCGCCATAGCTTGCAAAACCGTTTGGAACATAATATAATAGAATAAACGTATGGTACAATGAAATTACCGGAACACCTGCCTGCTTTGGCGATGCGCGCTGCTTCCGCATCTTTCCGGCATGAAACAGGGGGGAACCTATGACTTTCGCTCAAATCCAAAGTTTTTTGAAGCTTGTCGAATTTGAAAATTTCTCTGTGGCTGCTGACGCGCTTTTTATTGCTCAATCTACCCTTTCCAAGCACATTAAGGCCCTGGAGACCGAGCTTGGCACCCGGCTGCTGAACCGGAACAGCCGCGGCTTTTCCCTGACCCAGGACGGCCTGCGCTTTCTCTCCTTTGCCACTGCTGTGGATGGGGAATATCAGCAGCTTCTTCAGCAGCTTCGCGCAGGCAGGCGCCAGAAGGTTCTCATTATCTCCATGTCCAGTGCCATGTGGCTTATCAGCCAAAAGACCCAGCAATTTCAGCGCCAGCATCCTCAAATTGAGATCGTCATTTTCGAATCGGACCAGGACAACATTTTAAATGCCGCCAAGGAGTTCGATGCAGACCTGATGTTCGTGTGGGACTATGCTGCGGATACCTCCAAATATCCCTGCGTACCCATGACGACGCACCAGCTGGTGCTGGCCGTCAGCAAAAGCCATCCCCTGGCCAGCCGGGATATTGTCTCCCTGGCAGAGCTGAAGCGGGAAAATTTCATCATGATGCACCAGGCGATTGCCCGCAAATTTATCATCAAAAGCTGCCAGAGCGCCGGCTTCACGCCGAACGTGCAGTACTACGTCACCTCTACAGATACAATGTACCGCTATGTCAGCGAAAATCTGGGCGTTGCCCTGCTCTACACCTCCGAATCCTATCCCTTCGACGAGCACTTCGGCTTCTCTGATTCCATTCGTCAGATTCCCCTTGCGGAAAACATCTCCAGCCAAATGGTCTTTGCCAGGTGCAAAAAAACCGCGTCTCCGGCGGTGGAGGCATACCTTCGCTTTATGCAGGAGCAGCTGCGGCCGGAAGGTGCCGCCCGCTAAGGCCCTCGCTCCACCCGAAACGCCGCATCTACAGCTGGCCTCGCAGGATGCCATTTGCGTCTCCATTCAGCCGTTTGCGTCTTCCTATTGTTAAACAGCCATCTTCACCATTTATAAAAGAACCCATGCCATTAGCCTCAACATGCCTTTTGACCGACCATCTGTAAATATTTTTCGAGCAAAAGTGGCGCGATAAATTCGCAGCCATGTCCGACGGATTTTTTATCTACTATAAAAGTGCTCACCAGCAAACTTCCTTCCAACGCGTCAAGATGGCCGAAATTGGTATTTCTTTTTTCATGATACTCCAAAAAAGGTTAGCAGCGATAGGCAACCATTGTAAACGCGCCTGCAAGCAAACAGGTGCGCTGCCCGGCTGGATATTTTCTTTCAGGCAACAAAACCAACATAAATTGTGATATTGGATTGCGGCAACTTGCCGTTGATGATATAAATTTTTTAACGACTGCTCGCAAAAAGTTGGTCGCGATAGTGACCCGTGGCGAGGACGTTTGCAACCGAGCAGGTGAGCCGAGTGTGACTTTTGCGGATAACAAGGAGCAGTGGAGGCGTTATGCCCGCGTTTACAAGGGCATAGCCGCAGCAAGCGTGACTTTTCTCGGAAAAGGAGCATCAGCGGCATAAGACAATGACCCCATCGCTTTTGCGATGAGGTCATGTCAATGTCGCTTGATGCGACGTGGCGGACGCTGCCGGAATTGATATATTTTATTTTATTAAAAAAGTGGCATAAATTCAAGCAAAATTCTAGTATATTTTGGGCGCACACCATATGCATATCTATTGCATATTCATTCAAACATCAGTAGTTTTAACGCGCCATTTGTTTCTTCCTCATATGCTTTTGGAGCATTTCATTCCAATCCTTTCCCGCCTTCGGGAGCCTTTCTTTAATGGAATATCCTTTTCCCTCATATTTTTTCCGCATTTGCTGTATAGCACTTCTTCCCGGTGCATCGTTATCTAGGCATAGTGCAATATCTCGAATATGAGGATTTTCTTTCAAATAGGTTTCCAGGGGTCCATCCCATAGACCACACTGTGCCACAGCATTCGTAGTTGGATACCCATATAGTGTGGTATGGCTCATCAAATCAATTGGTGACTCAAATACAAATACTTGTTCTAATTTAGGCTTTGCCGGCAAACGGAAAGCCACCGATTTGTCGCTGCCTGTCACATCGCTTTTAAATCCTCCACCTTTTTTATCATAAGTTCCTCGTTTATAAGCGAATACCGTTTTCCCTTCTGAATTTTTCCCTGTAAAAACGCAGTTGTAGTATTTCGTCTCTTCATAGAGAAGTCCCTTTTCAATATAATCTTTGATAATTTTCCACGAGATCCCCCTTTTTGATAAATAGGCAATACATGACGACAGCTTTTATTTGATTTCGGCAAGACAAACTCCGGCTTAGGTTCTTCCTTTTTAGGTTTTTGTTTTTTCTTAAAAGGTTGGTTCGTCTTGTCTTTACTATACCCGTGGTAAGCTAACAGGAACTTGACCGCTTCTACGAATGATTTGTTTTCGTAGAGTTGCAAAAAGGTTATGCTATCGCCATTCTCCTGTGTTGAGTATCTTCGAAAATATCTTGGATCCACCTTTTTAATTCGGATACTCTCCATCTCTTTCGTTGAGTAATAACTGCCTATCGGAAAAACTTGATATCCCAAATATTCCAGCAATTCCGTCAGGTCAGTATTTCTAACAACATCCATTTCTTCATCTGAAA
>DBGCIZ010000053.1:0-1951 GCA_048355355.1 Christensenellaceae bacterium
GCTTGACCACTTTGCAGATGTTTTCATCGTCGTCAATTAACAAAACAATATTCTTCGCCATTCCATTTTTCTCCTATTTGCCTTGAATTTTAATTCCATTTCTGGCCAGCAGCTCCGCCGCCACTCCATTGCCCGGCCGCAAACTGCCGGTAAACGTCCCGTCGTAAATCATGCCGCAGCCACAGGAGGGGCTCTTTTCTTTTAAGATGGCCTCCTTGCAGCCATGTTCCAGGGCCAGCCTTAAAAAGGCCTCCGCACCCCTTCGAAATGCCGCAGTCCTGTCCTCTCCGTCCTGGGCCAAAACCTTCGCCCGCCCTTCCAGCACGTCTGCGCCAGTTCCTCCTGAAATTTCCGACGGCGTCCTGGGAATCGGCAGACCACCCAGGCATTCCGGGCATGCCGCCAGGTAAGCTTCCCCGCTCTCTATCCGCTGCAAAATCTCTGCGTCGGCCTTCGCCCTGCCGTCATATCTGCATGGCTTGCCTGCGAGGCAGGCGCTTATGATTACCATATTATCATACCTCCTTATTGTGAACAACATGTGAATGCTCTGTGACAACCTGCCCCTAAATTCGCTTAAAATGCCCTTTCTCCGCCTATTTTAGAGAGACGATGGTGACGCCCGTCTCCCCCTCGCCATACTTTCCCAGCCGGAATTTTTCCACATGGGGATGATGGCGCAGATAGCTCTGCACGCCGCTGCGCAGCGCCCCAGTTCCCTTCCCGTGAATAATTGAAACCTCCTGAAGACCCGCCAGGAAGGCGTCGTCCAAATACTTATCCAGCTCCACAATGGCCTCCTCCACCGTATATCCATGGAGATTGATGGACATGGAGACAGGCTTCGTCTCCAGAGAGACACTGCTGGTTCTGGCGACGCGCTTTTTCTGCTGAGCCAGGGCCAAATCGCTCAGCGGGATATTCAGCTTCATAATCCCTGCCTGCACGGCTACCATGCCGCTGTCATCCGGCAGGGCCAGGACTGAGCCATCTACATTCAGGCTCAAAATGCGGACGCCGTCGCCAATGGCCAGATCCTCCGGCCTTAGCGAGCCCTTCTTTGCCGGCGCCTTGGGCTTTTGCAGCTTCTCCCTCTTGGCACTGAGGGTCTTTCTCGCCTTCTCCACCGTTTTGGTGCGGGCAGCCTCAGGCTGGTTTTTCAGCCTTTTAACCTCCTGAATAATCTCCTCAGTCTCCTCCCGAGCCTCGTTGACGATTTGCAGCGCCTCCTCCCGGGCCTTGTCCAGAATTTTTTGACGCTTCTGCTCCAGCTTTTCCTCCTGCTGCTTTGCCCGGGCGTCCATCTCTCTGGCGTGGCTTTCCATTTCCCTCGCCCGGGAAAGCTGCTTCTCCGCCTTGGATTTGGTCCGCTCTGCCTCCCGCAGGAGGGAATCGAATTGAAGCCGTTCCTCCCGCATAAAGCCCCTTGCCTTCTCAATAATCTCGTTTTTCAGGCCCAGCCGCTTTGAAATCAAAAATGCATTGCTGGCGCCAGCCACCCCCATAATCAGCCGGTAAGTAGGCTTGAGCGATTCCGCATCAAATTCCATCGATGCGTTTACAAACCCCTCCGCCGTCAGGGCATAGGCCTTAATTTCGCTGTAATGGGTGGTTGCCAGCAGTTTTACGCCTCTGGCATTGAGCTCGTCCAGAATTGCCAGCGCCAGGGCAGTACCCTCCTCTGGGTCTGTCCCTGCGCCCAGCTCATCCAGCAATACCAGGGAGCCTTGCTGCGCCTTGCGCAAAATAAAGATGTTGTTTTTCATATGAGAGCTAAAGGTGGAAAGGGATTGCTCAATGCTTTGCTCATCCCCGATATCGGCATAGACCGCCTGAAACACCGGCATAGACGTGCCGCTCTCCGCCGGTAAAAACAGGCCGCTCTGCGCCATCAGGGCAAAAAGCCCTACCATCTTGAGGGTCACCGTCTTCCCCCCGGTGTTCGGCCCTG
>DBGCIZ010000054.1:0-1572 GCA_048355355.1 Christensenellaceae bacterium
GGTCCCCAGCAGGTTGGCCAGGGCGCTGACCGCCACCAGAACGGCCACCAGCGCCAGAAGCAGCTTGTGCCTGCCCAGGTAGGAAAGAAGCGCCTTTAGGGTGAACCTTAAATTTTTCGGCCGCTTATTTGCCATTCTCCGCCCCTCCCTTCATCTGAGAAGCGTAAATCTCCTGATAAATCGGGTCGCTGGCCAGAAGGCTCTCGTGATTGCCCACGGCGTGCACCCGGCCGTCCTCCAGAATCACAATCTGGTCCGCCTCCATGACGGAGGTAATGCGCTGGGCGATAATCAGCTTGGTTACGTCCTCCATTCTTGCCAGAGCTGCGCGGATTTTCGCCTCGGTGGCTGTGTCCACCGCGCTGGTAGAATCGTCAAATATGAGGATTTTGGGCCGCTTCAGCAGGGCCCTTGCGATGCAAAGCCGTTGCTTCTGGCCCCCGGAGATGTTGACGCCCCCCTGCCCCAAATCCGTATCCAGCCCCTTCGGCAGGCGGGCGATAAACTCGTCTGCGCAGGCGGCGCAGCAGGCCGCCCAGAGCTCCTCCTCGCTGGCGCCGGCGTTGCCCCAGAGCAGATTTTCCCGCACTGTCCCTGAAAAGAGCACATTCTTTTGCAGGACGATGCCAACCGCGTCCCGCAGGGCCTTCAGGTCGTACTCCCGCACGTCCCTGCCGCCCACGCAGACCTGCCCCTGGCTCACGTCGTATAGCCGCGGAATCAGCTGCACCAGGGTGGACTTGGCAGAGCCCGTTCCGCCGATAATACCCACGGTCTGCCCCGCCTCAATATGCAGGTTCACGTCAGAGAGGGCGTATTCCCGGGCCTCTTCCCTATATTTAAAAGATACGCCGCGAAAATCGATGCTGCCGTTTGGGATATTCTCTGCCGGATGCTCAGGCGAGGCAATGTCCGGCGTCTCTTCCAGCACCTCGCAAACCCGCCTGGCGCTGGCCAGGGAACGGGTCAGCAGCAAAAATACGTTGGAAATCATCATCAGCGCGTTCATAACCTGCAAAACGTAGCTCAAAAAGCCCGTCAAATCTCCCACCTGCAGCTGGCTCTCCAAAATCATGTTGCCGCCAAACCACATAATCACCACTGTCGCCGTGTACATGGCCAGCTGGAACATGGGCAGATTCAGCACGGCGCAGCGGAAGGTTCTCTTGCTGGTCTGGGTCAGCTCCTCGTTGACTGCCTGAAACTTTTCCTCCTCGTACTCCCCGCGGACAAAGGCCTTCACCGCGCGAATGGCCCGCAGGCCCTCTTCCACCACGCCGTTGAGGCGATCCATCGCCTTTTGCAATTTGCCATAGAGGGGGCCCACCTTGCGGACAATCAGCAGCAGCACCACCCCCAAAAGCGGCGCAATGACGAGAAAGACGATGGCCAGGCTGGCGTTCATCCAAAAGGCCAGCAGCACGCCAAACACCAGCAGGGCCGGCCCCCGCACCAGCGGGCGAAAGCCGCCGTTGATGGCGTTTTGCAGGACGGTGATGTCCGTGGTCATCCGCGTCACTAGAGAGGAGGTCTCGAAGCGGTCTAAATTCGAGAAGGCATAGGCCTGCACCT
>DBGCIZ010000055.1:0-5382 GCA_048355355.1 Christensenellaceae bacterium
TTGGCCAGGCCATGAACCCCATCATCCGCTCGGACGGCAGCCCGAAATTCGCCATGGGGGCCACTCTTGCCGGGGCCGTCGCCAACCTGATTCTGGACCCTATCTTCATCTTTGCGTTCCGCTGGGGCATGATGGGCGCGGCGGTTGCCACAGTCCTGGGGCAGATTTTGACGGCAGCCCTCTCCATCTGGTATCTGCGCCGCATGAAGGCCGCCCAGCTTGAGAGGAGCAGCTTTGGCCTTTGGGGCAGGCTGATGAAAAAGTTCCTCCCCCTGGGCATCACCAGCTTTCTGGCCCAGATTTCCCTGGTCATCTCCATGGCTGTGGTGCAGAACGTCTGCACCCAGTATGGCGCCATGGACCCCGTCTTTGGCAAGGCGGAATACGCCCAGATTCCCCTGGCCGTCCTGGGCATTGTGATGAAATTTTTCCAAATCGTCATCTCCATTGCCGTTGGCATGGCGGCGGGCTGCATCCCCGTGGTGGGGTATAACGTAGGCGCAGGCCGCAAGGACCGGGCCAAAAAGCTCTTTTACCTATCTGCTGGTGGCGGAGGCTGTCGTCGGCGCGGTCGCCCTTCTCATTGTGGAGGTGTCCCCCGCCCAACTCATCAGCATCTTTGGCGCCGCAAACGAAAGCGTCTACTATACGGACTTCGCCGTCCGCAGCTTCCGCATCTACCTCTGCATGATGGTGCTGGCCACGGTGAACAAGGGCACCTTCATCTATTTGCAGGCCCTGGGCAAGGCCGTCTCCTCCACCATTATCTCCTTTGCAAGAGAGGTAGTGTTCGGCGTGGGGTTCGCCCTGCTGCTTCCCGTATTTTTCGGGCTGGACGGCTTGCTCTACTCCTTCCCCGCGGCTGACATTCTGACCTTCCTCATCGCCATGGTTGTCATCGTCAGGACCTATCGGGAGCTGAACGCGCCGTCCCCCGGCCAGCCGGCCCCGGCAGCGACGTAAGTGCAGACTAATTCTTGCCTTTCGAAGCCTTTCTTATATTAGCAGGGGCGCTGCCAGTTTCTCTCTGGCGGCACCCCTTTGGCTTACCGGATTTTGTCAAACAGGCGGTGCACCGTCTCCTCCGCCGTGATGGCGCGGACGACCCGGGCCGGCGCACCGGCGGCAAAGGAGCCCGGGGGAATATCCCGCGTGACCACGCTGCCTGCGCCAATGACGCACCCCGCCCCAATGGTCACGCCAGGGCAGACCACGGCGTTTGCGCCCAGCCAGCAGTCGTCTCCGATGACCACCGGCTTCGCCCAGCAAAGGGGCCGCTCTACGCCGTCGCTACAGGTCAGGCCGCGGCGCTCCTCTGCCAGCATGGGGTGCAGGGGCGTCACGATGGTCACGTTGGGCCCGAAGTTGCAGCGGTCCCCAATGGTGACGTTGGCGTCGTCCTGCACGGTAAAATTCACGTTGACGTAGCAATGGCTCCCAATCCTGGTATGAATGCCGTAGTGGAACCGAATGGGCCCGAGGAAATACGTCCCCTCGCCCAGCCCGCCCAGCAGCTGGCGGAGAATTTCCTCCCGCGCCTCGCCATCCTCTTCGTAAAGGTCGTTAAAATCGTGGCTCAGCCGGTGGGCCCGCAGCTTTTTCGCCACCAAATCCGCATCCTCCGGATAAAACAGCCCGCCGCTGAAAATCCGCTCCTCCTCTGTCATTTCTCGTTTCACCTCTCCTCGTCGCAGTATTCCATCTTGTATGATACGTTTGGTATTTTTAGTATAACACAAGGGGCCCGCCTGTTCCATACAAAAAAACGCCCGCTTTCGTTTTCCTGAGCAGGCGTTTTCCCCTTGGGCTTCCGCTTCGGCAGGGCGCAAGGGCGCCTTGTCCGCCGGGACCCCTCCCGCCCGAAACCAACAGGGCGGGAAGGGCCTTCCAGTGTTTATTTAGGGGGGACGTTTCCATCCCTAGAGGAAGCTTTATCCCTCTATCTTCTCAATGATGTTCTCCATGGTGTAGTCCGCCATGATTTGCCGCAGAGCTTCGATGTCGAAATCCGGGTTATTGGCCCGAGACATTGCCTGAATGTCCTCCGCCGTGTAAATCATAAAGTCAGGATTGTCGATGTACTTTTCGTATGCCTCGCTGTCCTCAGGAGAGGTGATGTAGATGTAATTCTGGCTCAACTCTACCTGCTCGTCCGTGAGAGGCGTCCCAATCACCGCGTTATACAGTACCATGAAGCTGAAGAGAGCGTCCGGGCTCATGCCCGCTACGGCGCAGGCCAGGGTGCCGTCCTGGAAGGCTGCATCCATGCCGTCGAACACGTCGAAGGTGGCCAGCTGCACCTGTCCATTTGGCGCAAGGGTACGGATAGAGTTCACCATTGCCTCTCCAGTGCCAGCCGCGGAACTAGCAGCGATAATAACATCTAAGCCGCTATCCTTATATACATTGATAAAGTTTTCTGTAATAGACTGCACGTCCGCCACGTTGCCGCTGGTGGGCAGAGTGTTCTCCGCCAGCTTCTCTATGCCGGTCTCCTCCAGGCCCTGGTCAAAGCCCGTGTTGCGCAGAGTCAGGGCGCTGCCGGGATACATATAGTGAATGGCCGCCTTTTTCTTGCCTGCCTCTGCCATCAACTCTACCACTGTCTGCCCGGCGACTACTTCATCCTCGAAGCAGTAGCCCAGGAAGTAGTCGTAGCCTTCCACTTCCTCTCGAATGGCATCGTCCGTAATGGTTCGGAAGCAGTTCATGTAGTAGACCTCGTTCTCCTGGCAGAGAATGGCGATTTTCTGTGTCACCGTATCCGTCATGGGGATGCAGAGAATGCCGTCGCAGCCTGCGGACACCATGTTTTCCGCCGCGGTGATCTGGGCCGTCGGATCCAAATCGCCCAAGTCCCAAAGCAGCTCAATGCCCAGGGCCTCTGCTGCGTAGTTCAGAGTCGAGTAGACCGCCGCGCCGAGGGAGTCGTCCTTGCTGTAGAAAATGACGCCAATCTTTTTGCCCTCCGTGTCTGCCGAGGTGGCTGGCGTGTCGCCAGACTCCGCAGGCGCACCGGATTCCGCCGGAGCCTCTGATGCAGGTGTCTCGCTCTCCGCAGGCGCCCCGCAGGAAACCGCCATGCCGGCAAACAGCACCATTGCCAGCAACAAAGCCAATACTTTCTTCATTTCTTTCCTTCCTCCTAGAGATTTATTTTTCTGCCGCGCCCGTTTGCAGCGGCAAAGCAACATCAACGACAAAATCCCTCCGCACCAGCATTATGGTAAGGCAAAGAACGCCTTCGCCATAGGCGTCTGGCTCTTGCAAGAAGCTTCTCTGAATTCTCTTTTCCCTTTCGCTATGTCCCTCGGTATTATAAAGCTGAGTTATATTTATACGGTCACATCCGGGCCGTCTCTGTTAAGATTTCCTAATACAATGGCCTTTTTCGAAATTTGTTTTGAAAAGTATACTTATACGAACATAATGATACATACATATCAACCGTATGGCAAGTTACAAAAATCGGATTTTGCGCAAAATACCGCAGATTTCCATATATTGTGCGAAGGCGTCGGGCATAAAAAAGCAGCGGCCTCTGCCGCTGCTCCTCCTCCAGCCTAAACCGGCTCGATTACGCCGCAGGCAATCATGTCTCCCGCATTGCCCGACGGCTGAGTATGAAAGTCGTCCGGCCCCAGATGGATGATTGCCGTCCTGCCCAGCACCTCCTCCACTGTGAAGCGCCCGGTCAAAACAGCGCCCCAGGCGTGGCCATCGCTGCCCATCAGGGGCGGCAGATCCCCCCGGTGATAGGGATGCTCCGCTTCGTCTGGATTATAGTGCGCCCCCGCATTGGCAAAGGGCTTTTCCTCTGTGCCCGTGCAGCTGCTGCCGCTGTGGATATGCATGGCGAAAATGCCGCTGTCCGTCTCCGGCAGGCCCTGTAGCCTCGTCACAATCACGGTCCCGTCCCCGGTCTGGTAAAACAGGGCCCTGCCCACGACGGATGGATACAGATAAGAGCCTGCAATTCTGGCCACAGCCTGGGGCTCTCTGGCCAGCAGAAAGAGGAGCTGGCTTTGCGGCTGGTTGCCCGTAAGAAAGTCCATATGGTCCACACCTCCCTTTTAGAAGTATGCGCCCAGGGCCTCCTGCGTTCCTATTCCAAAAAGGCCACCCTGCCGCCGGCCAGCTCCTCCAGCGCGCCCTCCCTCAGGGGGCAGGCCAAAAAATGCTCCCCGGGGACGCCGTTTTCATTGGCAATGCCCAGCTCATCTGCCCGGAGGAAGCCCAGCCGGCCGTAATAGCCCCAGTCCCCCACCAGAAATACGGCGGAATACCCCATGGCCTCCGCCCGCCGCAATGCCTCCCTTGTCAGCATGCCGCCAATGCCCTGGCCTCGCCGCTGGCAAGCCACCGCCAGCGGGGCCAGCAGCAGCTCCTGCCGCTCCTCTCCCGTGGGCAGGGCCACGCTCTGGCGCGTCAGCATGACGTAGCCCGCCAGGTCGCCCGCCTCCTCTGCCACCAGGGCCAGCTCCGGGATATAGCCCTTCGAGGCCCGCAGCCTGTTTACGTAGTCCTGCTCTGTGCCGTCGCTGACCCTTGCCGTGGCAAAGGCCTCCTTCACAAAGCGGTAAATCCCATCAAAATCCTCCGGCCGCTCTCTTCGTATCTCCATAGCAGGCTCCTCCTCTGTCTCTTTCAGCAAGCGCTCTCTATGGCATCCAGTATAGGGGAAGCTTCCTCCTCCGTCAACTGGGCTGTCCATGGGCGGCTGCCTCCCTCCTTGGGATTATAGAGATGCTCCTCTAAGCTAGATAGAGATAGACCATATACCCGGCGTACACCGCCAGCAGCAAAATCCCCTGCCACCGGCTGATTTTCCCCGCAAACAGGGTCGGCAGGGCCAAAATCGCCGAAACGCCAATGACCAGCGGCAAATCGACGCGCAGCAGGCTCTCGGCGAAGGGCAGGGGCGCAATGATGCTGGAGATCCCGGCCACCCAGAGCAGGTTCAGGGTATTGGCGCCGATGATGTTCCCCAGAGACAATGCCCCATGCCCCTTTGCCAGGGCGCTTATGGCGGTGAGCAACTCTGGCAGAGAGGTGCCCAGGGCAATCAGGCTGATGGAGATGACGTGCTCCGGGATGCCAATCCAGCGGGCCAGCTCCGCGCCGTTTTCCACCAGCAGCCGCGCCCCCAGAAACAGCAGCCCCGCCTGGGCCAGGAGCAGCACGCAGTCCAGCAGGGCGGAGCCCCTCCCTGGTGTTCCTGCAACGGCCGGCACTCTGGACCCTTTTGCCTGCCGGTAGGATCCCGCCATGTTAAACAGAAATATCCCCACTAAAATGGCGCCGCAGACCCAGTTCAGCCCGCCCAGAAGCCAGCCCATCAGGCAAAAGACGGTGAGAGCCAGAAAAAATTGCAGATACCCC
>DBGCIZ010000056.1:0-9387 GCA_048355355.1 Christensenellaceae bacterium
AGATGGAGATAACGCTGATTACGCCAATCGCCATTGAGAAGGGACTGCGGTTTGCTATCAGAGAAGGTGGCAGAACGGTAGGCTCCGGCGTTGTTGCCGACGTCTTGGAATAAGAGGGAGCAAAGCGGCTTAAGCAATAGGCTTAGGCCGCTTTTTCTATCGGAAAACACAAGAGGCTGCTTGCGGGAATGGACAGGCTGTGTTTTAATAGAAATAGAGGAATTTGAATTTTTGACGCCGGATTGGCAAAACTGCATCAGTAGGAGGAGCGGATATTGAGAGGCGTACATACATTTGTAAACGACATACGGAGAAGTGTTTTTACGGAAATTGCCAGAATGGCTTACGAGGGCGGGGATTACAGCAGAATTGCTGCGCTGCCCTACAAAATCATTCCCGGCGAGGTGGCAGAGCACAGGGAAAACGTATTTCTGGAGCGGGCCATTGTGGGAGAGCGGCTGCGCCTGGCCATGGGGTTGCCGCTTCGCCCGGTTTCCGAGCATGCCCCTCTGGAGGAGGGCATTAACGAAAGCGCTATCGCAGAAAAATACTATGAGCCGCCCCTGGTCAACATCATTACCTTTGCCTGCAACGCATGCCCAACCAAGCAGGTCATGGTGACGGATGCGTGCCAGGGCTGCCTGGCGCACCCCTGCCGGGAAATCTGCCCCAAGGACGCCATTCACATTGTGAAGGGGAAAAGCGTGATTGACAAGGAGAAATGCATCAAGTGCGGCAGGTGCATAGAGCATTGTCCCTATAACGCCATTATCAAAATTGAGCGGCCCTGCGCTGAGGCCTGCGGCATGGATGCCATTGAGAGCGACTATCTCGGCAGGGCGAAAATCAATTATGACAAGTGCGTCTCCTGCGGCATGTGCTTGGTGAATTGCCCCTTTTCGGCTATTGCGGATAAGAGCCAGATTTTTCAGCTGATTCAGGCCATCAAAAAGGGAGATAAGATGATTGCCGCAGTGGCGCCGGCGTTTATTGGACAGTTTGGCCCCAAGGTGACGCCAGCTCAGTTTAAAGAGGCCATGCGGCAGTTGGGCTTTTATGAGACGGTAGAAGTGGCGGTGGGCGCAGACCTCTGCACCATTGAAGAGGCCAAGGACTTTTTGGAAAAGGTGCCGGAGAAGCTGCCCTTCCTGGCTACTAGCTGCTGCCCGGCCTGGAGCGTCATGGCAAAGAAGCTGTATCCCGAATATGCGGATTGCATCTCCATGGCCCTGACCCCCATGGTGTTGACGGCCCGGCTGGTGAAAAAGCAACATCCCGACGCGCGCGTGGTATTCGTAGGCCCGTGCGCAGCGAAAAAGCTGGAGGCCAGCCGCCGCTCGATTCGCAGCGATGTGGACTTTGTTTTGACCTTTGAAGAACTACAGGGCATGTTTGACGCAAAGGACATTGATGTGAGCAAGGTAGAAGGAAAAGAGGGGGACGATTTTCAAAACGGAACTGCCGCAGGCAGGGGCTTTGCCAAGACGGGCGGCGTAGCCGCAGCAGTGGCGGAGGCAATTCATCAGCTGGACCCGGAGCGGGAGGTGCTGGTGGACCATGCAGATGGGCTCAGGGAATGCCGGAAGATGCTGGCTCTGGCCAAGGCGGGCAAGCGCAATGGTTATCTGCTGGAGGGCATGGGATGCCCTGGTGGCTGCATTGCAGGAGCGGGAACTATTACGCCCGTGAAGAAAAGCGAGGTCAATGTGGAAAAATATACGAAGCAGGCAGAGCGCCAAAGCGCCATGGATTCGCCCTTTGCCCAGATTTTAGAGCAGGTAGAGAAATAGGGGGCCTTAAAGAGCGGCAGGGTCGATGAGGATGATGTGGCGGCCCATGTCTTTGGCGCGGTTCAGGGTGTAGAGGGTGCCTCCGCGGGAAAAGCCGTCGTAAACGGCGATGAGATGGCCACAGTGGGCCACCATATAGTCGTTGCGCATGAAAAAGACGGAGGGACAGTATCGCTCCATGAGTACCACGGTCTCGTCTGCTGCGGATAAAATGCGGGCATAGTCCTCCCGGCAGGAGACAGCGACGCTGGAGATGTGGTTTTGATAGGGCACGACGGCGGTAAGCTTCGCATCGTAGCGGCAAAGCACCTGGTCTGCGGCGAGCAGGTCGACGCCGTCCGCCATACCCGTATAAAAGCGGGTGACGCCCTGGGCCACCAGCCCTGCGATTTCCCGGGCCAGGGCCGCCTGGATTTTTTTCCTGTCGTAGGGAGCCAGCCGGGAGAGCCGGTGACCCGTGAAGCAGCAGCAATGTTCCATAAAGGGCACCTCGCGATATTTCGACGATACAGCTCAATTTTACACCATTGCCCGGGAAAATGCAAAAATGCTCCCGCACGCAGAGTTCTTAGAAAGTTCACATATTTGTCATAGCCTGTGCATAGAATCAATTGACACAGGGGATGAGGGTGATGTATCATGGATAAAGCAGTAAGGGAGTAGTCAGCCGGCGTGCAACGAAGTCAACATCCTGGCGAGAAGCCTGGCTTTGTTTGAAAAGATGAGACTTATCTGCGGAAGAGATTCCGCAGATAGGTCTTTTTTTAAATCTATGGACGAGGAGGAGGGAGAATGCAGTTTGCAGAGCTGTTTTTAGTCGGCATAGGTCTTTCCATGGACGCCTTTGCCGTAGCGGTATGTAAAGGGCTGTCTCTCAAGCGCACAAGGCTGTCTCATAGTATTCTGGTCGGCGTTTATTTTGGCGCATTCCAGGCAATCATGCCAATACTGGGATATTTTCTGGGGAACTCCTTTGCGGAGCAAATTGCCGCGGTTGACCATTGGCTGGTTTTTCTCCTGCTGACCGTCATCGGAGGAAAGATGATTTGGGGGGCGGGCCGGGAAGAGGAGGCAGATAGCTCCCTGGGCGTGAAAAGTATGCTGCTGTTGGCCGTTACGACCAGCATAGACGCCCTGGCCGTGGGGATATCCCTTTCGCTGCTTGACGTGGACATATGGACAGCGGCGGGAACCATCGGCGCGGCCACGTTTCTGCTTTCCGCCATAGGAGTGAAAATTGGCAGCGTTTTCGGCGCAAGGCTGAAGGCGAAGGCTGAAATAGCGGGCGGAGTGATATTGATTTTAATTGGCGCAAAAATACTCTTAGAGCATTTGCTATCACTTTAAAAATAGGAGGAGTGCAATGAAACCATTTGCGAAAAGCCGGGATCAGGTCTTGCAGGAGCTGCACACCGGCGAGAACGGCCTGACACAGGCAGAGGCCAGAGAACGTCTGGAACGATATGGGGAGAACAAGCTGCAGGAAAAGAAGAAAAAATCCATGGCAGCCAGGTTCTTCGCCCAATTTAAGGACGTTATGATTATCATCCTGCTGATTGCGGCGGTGATTTCTCTGGCGCTGGCATTTTGGGAGCAGGACAGTGCGGCATTTTTTGAGCCGGCGCTGATTCTGGTCATCGTCGTTCTGAACGCCATCATGGGCATGGCCCAGGAAAGCAAGGCAGAAAAGGCGCTAGAGGCGCTGCGCAACATGTCTGCCCCCAAGGCGAGAGTGCTGCGAGATGGCAAGGAGCAGAGCATCGACGCCAGCCAGCTCACTGTGGGAGACGTCATCTTTCTTGAGGCGGGAGACTATGTTCCCGCAGACGCCCGGCTTCTTTCCTCCAACAGCCTGAAGGCGGAGGAATCTGCCCTAACGGGGGAATCCGTTCCGGCGGAGAAGGATGCTGAGGCGCTGATTGAGGAAGGTGCGCCCCTGGGGGACAGGAGCAACATGGTGTATTCCGGATGTAGCATCACCTACGGCACAGGGCGAGCCGTTGTCACGGCCATAGGGATGGAAACGGAGATGGGCAAAATTGCAGGCCTGCTCGGTGGTTCCCAGGATACCAGCACGCCGCTGCAAAAAAAGCTGGCGAAAATGGGGAAATACCTGGGCTTCCTGGCGCTGGGAGCCTGCGCGGTCATCTTTATCATCGGCCTAATCGACGGCATGGAGATTATGGAGATGTTTATGACCTCTGTATCGCTGGCGGTTTCGGCGATTCCTGAGGGGATGCCTGCTATTGTCACCATCGTGCTGGCGCTGGGGGTTCAGCGGATGGTGAAACGCAACGCAATTATCCGGCGCCTCCCGGCAGTGGAGACATTGGGCAGCGCCTCTGTCATCTGCTCCGATAAAACAGGGACGCTAACCCAAAACAGAATGACGCTGGTTGAGGCAGTATCTGCGGAAAATTTTCAGATGGAGAAAATTGGAGCGGATAATTCTCCAGAGGTGCAAAAGCTGCTGAAATATGGCACGCTATGCTGCGATGGCGCAGTGGAATTTACAGAACAGGGGGAGCGGCACCTGGGGGATCCGACGGAAACCGCTATCCTAGTGGCGGCGCACAAAAATGGCATGGATAAGGAGGCGCTGGAAAAGGAATATCCCAGGCTGGCAGAGCTTCCCTTTGACTCGGATAGAAAGCTGATGTCAACCGTCAACCGGATGGACGGGAAAAATATCGTCATTGTAAAGGGCGCAGTGGACGTGATGGCAGAGCGATGCACGGCGGGCGACATAGAGAGGGGCAAGGCCCTTGCAGAGGAGATGAGCGCCAGGGCCCTGCGGGTATTGGCCGTGGGATACCGGGAAATTGAGACATTGCCGGAGGAGCCGACGCCAGAGACATTGGAGCAGGATTTGACCTTCCTGGGGCTGGTTGGCATGATAGACCCGCCTAGGGAGGAGGCCAAGGATGCTGTGGCCGTATGTAAGCAGGCGGGCATTAAGCCAGTGATGATTACCGGGGACCATGTGGTCACCGCATCTGCCATTGCCAGGGAGCTGGGCATTCTGGTAGATGGAGACGATGCCATTACGGGGCAGGAGCTTGCAGCCATGAGCGAGGAGGAGCTGCAGGAGAGAGTGCAGCACATTTCCGTCTACGCCAGAGTATCGCCGGAGGATAAAATCAGGATTGTAAAGGCATGGCAGGCCCAGGGCGCAGTGGTCTCTATGACGGGGGACGGCGTCAACGACGCACCGGCCCTGAAGGCGGCGGACATTGGATGCGCCATGGGCATTACGGGCACAGACGTGGCAAAGGGCGCCGCGGATATGACCCTGACGGACGACAATTTCGCCACCATTGTAGAAGCGGTTAAGGAAGGACGCGGGATTTACGACAATATTAAAAAAGCAGTGGCTTTTTTGCTGGGAACCAATATTGGCGAGCTTTTGACCGTATTCTTTGCCATGCTATTTTGGCAGGAAAGCCCCCTGCTTTCCATGCAGCTGCTCTGGATTAACTTTGTGACAGACAGCCTGCCCGCCATTGCCCTGGGGATGGAGCCTGTGGAGCGGGATATTATGCTGAGAATGCCGAAGCCCAAGGAGGAAAGCATTTTTGCAGGAGGCCTGGGCCTGCGCATTGCTCTGCAGGGCGTTATGTTTGCCATTTTGACGCTGGCAGCATTCTGCATTGGCTGCGCTCACGGAGGCATTGTAGAGGGGCGAACCATGGCCTTTTTGACGCTGGCCCTGAGCCAGGTGATCCACGCCTACAACATGCGCTCGGAGCACTCTCTGTTCCGCATTGGCGTGTTTTCCAACAGAACCCTCAATGGAGCGGCGGCGCTGTCTATTGTGCTCATTGCTGCAGTAGCGCTGATTCCGCCGGTAGCGTCCGTATTTGGTCTGGCGCTGCTGCCGGAAAACCTCTATCTCATTGCCATTGGCCTGGCGCTGGTGCCCGTAGTGGTTTTAGAGATTGCGAAGGCGACTGGCCTGGTGGGAAAGCGCAAAAAATAAAAGAGGAGCCTGAAGGATAGATAGAGGCTTCGGAATATATATGTCCTCAAATATTGAGAAATGTTGATAATTTGTGCATAACTTGTGGATAATAATTGTGTATAAAAAACCTCTGCTGATGCAGAGGTTTTTTGTTCTTTATTGCTCCTCTTCTTCTAAATAGACGCGGGCCATCTTCTGCTCCTCCAGGGGACGGTCTGAACGGTCCACTGGGACGGAGGCAATCCGATCTACCACGTCCATACCCTCTACTATCTTGCCGAAGGCAGCGTATTGACCATCCAAATGAGGGGCATCCTGATGCATGATGAAAAACTGAGAGCCAGCCGAATTGGGGTCGTAAGCACGGGCCATGGAGATAACGCCTCTGGTGTGCTTTAAATCGTTGGAGATGCCGTTGGCAGAGAACTCTCCTTCAATGCAGTAGCCCGGGCCGCCGGTTCCCGTCCCCTTAGGGCAACCGCCTTGAATCATAAAGCCGGAGATGACGCGGTGAAAAATCAGCCCGTTGTAAAAGCCCTCTTTGACTAATTTTTTAAAATTCTCAACAGTTTTCGGCGCAGTTTCGGGAGCAAGCTCGATTTTGATTTTGCTGCCGTCGCTCATTTCTATGATGACCATGTTTTCCATCTCCTAATTTTTATTATTTTATCACTTTGATTTTACTATACGAAAAGCCGAATTTCAACTTTTTTCAAGACGGTTCCAATCCGTGGAAAACCACGAAAAACAGCTGATATTGTTTTTTTTACCAGTGTATAAATCCGTTTTCAGGGCAAATTAATAGCACAGCGACAAGCTGAAAACAAAAACGGAGGTGAAAAGACATGGCTAAGAGCGTAGTGCCTGAGGCAAAGGATTATCTGAACCAGATGAAGTTCGAAATCGCTTCTGAGCAGGGCATCAACCTGAAGCAGGGCTACAATGGCGACCTGACCGCTAAGGAAAACGGCACGGTCGGCGGCTACATGGTCAAGAGAATGATTGACCAGGCGAAGGGCATGAGATAACAGGAGCCCTGAGCAACAGGAAAGAATGAATTTATTACGAAAGGAGAGACATAGAGATGAAAAGCACGGATACCGCTCAGGCGAAAGAGAAGCTGAACAACATGAAGTATGAGATTGCAAATCAGCTGGGAGTAAACCTGAAGCAGGGTTACAATGGTGACCTCACATCAAAAGAGGCCGGCTACGTTGGCGGCTACATGGTCAAGAAAATGATCGAAGATGTCGAAAGAGCAAATTCCAGAAGATAACCAATAAAACAAAGGGTGCGCTGTCCCCCTGAGGTGGCGGCGCATTCTTTTATTTTTTGTGTGGCTGCAAAATGATGTTGCAAAAATGTTATCATTATATTACAATAATCTCAAATTAAACGATATGGGATTTGTGATATGAAGAAATATAGCCGTAGAAAGCGATATAGAAGAATGGGCCAGCGGAATTTTTTCATTCGCCTTTGGGAAAAAACGAAGGCGATGCTGCTGGCTACGTCGGTTAAGCAACGGGTCATTGGCGCCTCGTGCAGCGTGGTGGTAGTGGTGCTGGTGGTGACGCTGAGCATTGTGGGGGCAGCCCCAAGCGGACAGGCTGCGGCGGCAGATGGGGCAGAGGCCAGGCTGAATGTAGAGGATGCGCAGGCCGTAGAGCCGACGGCAGCGCCTACCCCTGTGGCCACGCCGGCGCCTACCCCTACGCCGACACCCGACCCCACCCTGGAGGAAGGGATGGAGAATGAGCGGGTCAACCAGCTGCAGGAGCGGCTGATGGACTTGGGATATCTGGATATTGATGAGACGACCAACTACTTTGGCTCTGCCACGAAATACGCGGTGCAGCTCTTTCAACGGCAGCACGAGCTGGATATGGACGGCATTGCCGGCCCGCTGACACTTGAGATGATTTATAGCGACGAGGCAAAGCAGTATACCTTGCTGGAGGGGACCACTGGCACGGACGTAACCAGCTTTCAGGAGCGTCTGCGGGAGCTGGGCTATCTGGATAAGGTGACGGGATACTATGGCACGGAGACGATTGAGGCGGTGAAGGCGTTCCAAGAGCGGAATGACTTGGCCGTAGACGGCAAAGCGGGGGAAAATACCTTTAACCTGATTTATTCACCCAATGCCGTGGAGAGCGCAGACAAGGTGGCGGAGGAGCGGCGCACAGGCAACATCAACAACTTTATTGCCGCCGCAGAGGAACAGCTGGGCGATCCCTATATTCTGGGGGCAGCCGGGCCCAACACCTTTGACTGCTCTGGGCTGGTGACCTACTGCCTGCGGCAGGCAGGCTCTACAACGGGGCGGTATAACGCGGCCGGATTCTCTCAAAATGAGCGCTGGGAGCGGATTGACGACATAGACAATTTGCAGCGGGGAGACTTGATTTTCTTCTACAATAATGCTAGGTCGAAAATCGGCCATGTGGGCATTATTATTGGCAATGGCATGATGATTGACGCATCCTCAGCCAACGGCGAGGTGGTCAAGCGCTCTTACCTGACATCCTACTGGCGGAGCGTGTTCTACTGCGGCAGGAGGCCATGGTAAAAGAACATAGGAAAAAAGAGGCGTGGCAGAATGGCAGGGGAGCATAAAGAAGTATTGCAAAAATACTGACCTATGCCAAGTGAACGGGAAATAAGAAAACTCTATGTGAATGGACGAACCATTTGCATAGAGTTTTTCTTTTGCCTATTTCAAATTTTTAGCGTTCACAGGATGCGTGGCCGTCACCGAAGGTGGCGATCTTGGGGGCTTGGGGGTTATCCCTCAACAAACATTTTGGCCGGTGCAATCCAGAAAAAATCGCAAAACATGTATATATTTGCATTGCTTGCCAGACTGTATTTGGGCTATATCTTGACTGGAAAGCAAAAAAGTCACACTATAGTTAGCGGAGTCTAACTTAAAAAGAGGGGAAGCTCATATCATGACGAATGGGATCCATTATCTTGGCAAATTATACAATGACTGTATAATCAATTCCTGTCTCCCCAGCCAATTTCGATGGATATTCCGACTGATATGGGGCAAGGAAGAATTGACGTTCTACGCTGTCATCCTGAGGTCACAAAATATGAACTGGATAAAGAACCGCTGCTAACCTTCTCTGATCTTGAAATCTGTCTGAGCTGTCGAAAAGCTTTCTGAATCAACAGGAAATAAAACTCACCGTGAAAGAATATGGGATTCCGCTCCTGCTAGCGGTCAATCAAAGTCATGTCCTTACATACAGTCAAATCTATGAAGCGGCATGGGGTGAACTTGCAACTGGCAGCGAAAGCAACTGCACCGGTTTTCACATCTGCAACCTTCGAGCAAAGCTGCACAACTTCGCCAAATACTACTTTTCGGATTATTTCTGTCCGAGAAGTCGGATACATTTTTGAAGCGCCAACAAAAAGCAAGAGACAGTAGTTTGATTATTTTAAACTACTGTCTCTCATTTTATTTTTCCAAATTCTTTGACCGCCGGTATTCCAGCGGAGAAAGGCCAAACTGCTTTTTGAACACGGCGGCAAATTTCCCTTGATTAGAGTAGCCGACCTGTTCGGATATTTCGGCAATCGGACGCTTTGTGTCCGAAAGAAGTCTTGCGGCTTCGTTCATAC
>DBGCIZ010000057.1:0-3510 GCA_048355355.1 Christensenellaceae bacterium
CAGCAGCAGGCTGGTGCGGATGCCGGAGGCCTCCGCCTGGCTGAGAAGAGACTGCACCTGGGCCAGATTTTGAGCGTAACGGGCGGAATCCAGCTGGGTGAACATCTCAATTAAATAGCCATCCTCCGCAATGTAAACGTCGTTCGAGTCCCTCTTGCCAGCGGCCAGGTCGGCATAGGTCTTGAGGCTAACCCAGGCATCCCGCAGGGGAAAGTGGTCTGCCACATAGGTGTCCAGGCCGGCGGTATAGGCCCCGCTGAACAGAGCCTTGCCGGAAAATTGGGGCAAGACAGCCAGATAGCGATTTTCATTTTCAGAAAAGGCCGCCTTGGGCAGACAGAGAAACAGGCTGCCCAGGGCCAGCAGCAAGGCGCAGAAGGTGATAACGATGGCTTTGCTTTCCATAGGGGCACCTCCTTAAAACCGAAAATAGAGGAAGGGATTATAGGTGCTATCCACCAGATAGGCGGTGGAGAGGAGCAGGACTGCAGCCACTGCGACGCACTGAACGACGGCAGAGGGGGCGGTCTTGATTTTAGCGGTGACGCGCTGCCACAACCGGGCTGCCCAGGGCCCGCAGCCCAGCAGGGCCACCAGCAGCATGGGGCCAAAGGAGGCCAGGTAGTAGAGGGAAGCGCTGTCCCACAGGGGGGCGCTGCCCAGCATGGCCCCAAAATAGGCCCAGACCTGGCCCAAATCCTCAAAGGCGAAGATGACCCAGCTGAACAGCACGAGAAGAAGGGCGTATATATGGCCAACGGCAGCGGGAGCCCGGTCCAGCAGGCGCTTTAAAAACAGCTTTTCCGCCATGAGCAGAACGCAGAAATAGGCGCCCCAGAGGACAAAATTCCAGCTGGCCCCGTGCCAGACGCCCGTGAGCACCCAGACCACGGCAATGTTCAGCAGCTGGCGAGGCAGGCCGCGGCGGTTGCCGCCCAGAGGGATGTAGACATACTCCCGAAACCAGGTGCTGAGGGAGATGTGCCAGCGCCGCCAGAACTCCGTGATGCTCTGGGAAAGATAGGGATAGTTGAAATTTTCCGGGAAGCGGAAGCCCAGCATGGCGCCTAAGCCCACTGCCATATCGGAATAGCCGGAGAAGTCGTAGTAAATTTGCAGGCCAAAGGCCAAAATCCCCAGCCATGCCCCGAGGGCCGAGGCGGGAATCCCCTCTGCGGACAGGGTGGACCAGAGCAGGCCCACATTGTTGGCAATGAGCACCTTCTTGCCCAGCCCGCAGACGAACCGCTTTACGCCATAGGCAAAGCCGTCAAAGGTGGTTTGCCTATGGGTCAGCTGGTCGGCAATGGTGGCGTAACGGACGATAGGCCCGGCAATCAGCTGGGGAAACAGGGTGACATAGGCGCCAAAATCGATGATGTTCCGCTGGGCCTTGACCTCTCCACGGTATACATCAATGGAGTAGGACATGGTCTGGAAGGTGTAAAAGGAGATGCCAATGGGCAGCGGCAGGCCCAGCAGGGGAATATCCGTATGGAAGAGCAGGTTGATGTTTTGAATCAGAAAATCGCTATATTTAAAAAACCCAAGAAGAGCCAGGTTGATGATAATGGCGGAGATGACGGCAGCCTTTGCCCTGGGCGTATGGCGATGCTTTTCAATATAGAGGCCGTGGGCATAATCGCTGACTGTGGAAAACAGCATAAGCAGAATATAGACCGGCTCTCCCCAGGCGTAAAAAACCAGGCTGAAGAGGAAAAGCGTCAGGTTTTTACCCTTTTGGGGCACGACAAAGTAGGCCGCCAGAGTCAGGGGCAGAAAAAAATATAAAAAATTCAGACTGCTGAAAACCATGCTTGCACCTCAGAGAAAAATCAAAGAAGCGGGGCGTCGCGCCCCGCAGCGGCTCAGGCAAAGAGGGCGTTGAAGGCGTCCACGCCCTTTTGCACCTCGGCCTCGGCAAACTGAGCCATTTCCTCCTCCGTCTGGCTGACGTCGTCTACTGCGCCTACCATCAGGAATGCCACATAGTCTCCATTGCGCACCACCTTAGAGGCGTTCACCTTGGGCAGATTTGCAGGATAGAAGAAGGCGTTTTCCAAAAGGTTCTCGCGGGCAGACGTGAGGGCTTGCTCTACGGCCTCGCCTTGGCCCTCCACAGCCTTGATGATGACCACCCGGTCTGGATGGAAGCTAATCATGGGCATTTCGGCAGCGAAGTCCTCCACCAGGGACATGTCCAGCCCAAAGGCCTGGGCCAGCTCCTCCTGAGAGAGGGCGGTTTCGGGAAGATAATCGTCCCCATAGGCGGCCTTGATTGCATCCAGGATTTCCTGGGCGGAGTAATCCGGCGCAGGGGCAGAGCAGCCAACTGCCGCAGCCAAGACGGCTAAAATCAGCATAACAGAGAAAAATATTTTTTGTTTCATAGGATGTTCCCCTCCTTACAACAGTAGTATTCTCCATATAGACGCAGAAGAAAGGCAAAAAGTTCCCGTTTTAAAAATTTTTCTGCTGGGGGGCGGGATTGCGCAAAAGGCTGCAACGTGCTAAAATAGGGCGGTAAATAGCTGCTGCCAAAGGGGGCGGCAGATTTGGAATTATCTTTTTTATTATGAAGGAGCAGAGAACAGTGAAAGAGTGCTACGAAATTTTGGAGCGGCTCTCTGCGGGTTATTCTTACAAAAACATTTTTGACATCATGTGCAGCTTTCAGGGCCGGATTGCCGCGGAGTACACGGGGCAAAATGGAGAGATTTGTAAAATAACCTATGGGGAATACGAACAGAGGGCAAAGGCCGCGGCAGCAGCCATCAGCAAACGGCTGCAGCAGCCGGGAGCCGTAGGCATCAAGCTGGACAACAGCCCCAACTGGCCCACGGCCGTATGGGGGTGCCTCATGGCGGGGCATATGCCCGTGCTGCTGGACGCAAGGGGAGAAAGAAACGTGACGGAGCATCTGCTGGGGCAGACGGCTGCCGTTGGCATCATCACAGAAGAAGAGGGCTACCAGGGCTACACTGTCATGAAGCCGGAGGAAATTTTCGGCGGCGAGGCGGGGGATTTTGTGCCCCAATGGGAGGACAGAATCTGCCTCTGCACCTCTGGCACCACGGGGACCTCTAAGGTATACGTCTACGATGGCGATGCCATGAGCCACCAGATGATGAACGCAAAGTACTTTTTGCAGTATAACGGGGATATTATGTACGACGCGTCGGAAGGGCCTCTCAAAAACCTGGCCTTTCTGCCCCTGCACCACATTTTCGGCTTTGTGGCCGTCTATATGTGGTTCAGCTTTTTCGGCAAGACCATCGTCTACCTGGCGGACAGAAACCCCAAGACGATTATGGAGACCTGCAAGCGCCACGAGGTAACCCATATTTTCTGCGTGCCCATGTTTTGGAACAGTGTGGCCCAGGGGATCCAGAGAAAGGTCAAGCAGGGGGGGGAGAAAAAGCAGAAACTGTTCGACAGAATGTCGAAATTGAGCTACGCCATGCAGTCTGGCATGAAAAATACTGGCCGGAGGATGATTGCGGGCTCTAT
>DBGCIZ010000058.1:0-2212 GCA_048355355.1 Christensenellaceae bacterium
TCCTCCGAATCGCAAATGCAGTCCCGGAGGGAGATGCCCATGGTAATGGTGCGGATGTCCAGGCACTGGTGGCGAATCATCTCAATGGTGGATAAAATTTCACTGGTGTTCAGCATAGGCCCTCCTAAATTCTGTGCATGGAGCGGAAAATCTCCTCCCGCTGCATGCGGACCTCAACGCCGATTTTTTCCCCCACCTGCTCCAGCGCCTCCTTCAGCTCCTGATAGGGCACGCTGATGCCGTCCAGCTCCACCAGCATAATCATAGTGAAGATGTTGTCCCTAAGCACCGTCTGGCTGATGTCCACAATATTGGCGTTTTTCTCGCTGAGGACGCCGCTGACTCCTGCGATGATTCCCGTCTGGTCGCTGCCGATTACCGTTATAATGGCTCTCATGTTTTTCCCCTTTATCCTTTGTTATTCTTTATACCTTCTTTTTCTCCGTCACGTCGTAGACGAAGGGATTGACGCTGTCCTCTAAATAGCGAAGCTGCTTCAGCTCCACCTGCACCGGCTCATAGTCTACAATATAGTCCAAAATGGCGTCCGCATCCTCAAAGACCTTGTAGAGCAGCTTGTTGGCCGGCTTCATGAACCGCTGCTCAATGGCGTTCTCCATCATGTCCACCAGCTTGTCGTAATACCCGTTTACGTTAAAAATAGCGATGGCCTTGGTGTGCCGCTCCAGCTGCTTCAGGGTGAGAATTTCAAAAAACTCGTCAAAAGTGCCGCAACCTCCCGGCACCATGATAAAGGCGTCTGCGCTGTCCTCCATCACCTGCTTGCGCTCCCGCATGGTCTTGGTGAAGATAAACTCCGTGCACTTGTCAAAAAGCACGCCATCCACCTGGAAAAAATCCGGCGCCACGCCCAGCACCTGGCCGCCATTCTCCTGGACGCCTCTGGCCACAGCCCCCATCAGTCCCTGGGCGCCGCCGCCGTAAACCAAATCCATCCCCCGCTGGGCCATCTTCTTTCCCAGCTCGTAAACCCTCTGCTTATAGGTCTCGTCTATTTCGCTGCTAGACGCTCCGTATACACATATCCTCATAGACGTATCCTCCTTCTTTAGGTTTCCTTTTTTTATTATACCGTTTCTCTCTGGATATTTCAAACAGCGCCGCCTTCCCGCCGCGGCGCATCCTGTTCAGTATATGCCCGGCCCTGCCGGAACATTCGTCCTTTTGGCGGGTGTCTTATATATCAACCAAATCCCCCGCTCGTAATCAAAGGGCGGCTGCATCGCCTTGTGCAGCCGCCCTTTCCTTTTTCATTTGATTTACAAAACTCTGTCCCTTATGGAGTCCCGCTCTCCAATTTCCCGAATCACCCGGCAGGGATTCCCCGCCGCAATCACGCCGGGCGGAATATCTCTGGTCACCACGCTGCCCGCGCCAATTACGCTGCCCCGGCCAATGGTGACGCCGCCTAAAACGATGACGCCGCCCCCCAGAAAAACCCCGTCCTCAATGGTGATGGGGTTGCCCAGCAGGGGCGCAAAGGTGTTGCCCTGGCTGTCCGTCATGGCCATGCGCTCCTCCATGATGTAGGGATGGGTCGCCGTAATCAGAGAGACGTGGGGCCCGCACATGACCCGTTTCCCAATGCGAACCTCCGCATCGTCCGAGACGTGAAAGTCGTTGTTGGCAAAAAAACCGTCCCCCAAGTGGGTATTGACGCCGAAGTTAAAGTAAATGGGGCCCCGCATGTAAACCTGGCCATGGCTACCCAAAAGCTCGTCCAGAATTTCCTGGCGGCGCGGGTCGTCCTCCAGCAGGCCGCTGTATTCAATGCTTAAATTGTGGGCCTTCAGGTTGATGGCGTAGAGCTCCGGGTGCATCCCGTCTACGGCGTAGCCGTTTCGCAGCTTTTCCAGTTCTGTCATGGCTAATTCTCTCCCCATTGTATTTCCGGTTTGAGCGTATTATAAGCCAGCCCCCGCCCCAATAGCAATTCGAATCCAGAAAAGAGGGCATTCCGTTTCGGAATGCCCTTCTTTGTCAGCCTATCGCACGTTGCCCTCGCCGTCCAGCAGGGGCAGATATTCCAGATATTGAATGTCGTCCCGATATTTCGCGTCGCCCTCTGCCAGAATGGCCATCTTGCCCACAATCTGGCCGCCGCTCTCCTTCACCAGCTTCTCCACTGCCCTCAGGGATTCGCCCGTGCTGATGACGTCGTCGATAATCAGCACCCGCTTGCCCTGCATCA
>DBGCIZ010000059.1:0-2272 GCA_048355355.1 Christensenellaceae bacterium
GGCTGCAGCCCTTGGGCTACGCCGGAGAGAATGGCGTTGGCCAGAGAATAGATGAAGCTGAGCACGCTGAAGGTGGCGACGCCCAGATCGCCCAACGTACTTCCCAATACCCAGTTATAGCAGAAGGCCGTCACAGGGGTGTTTAGCTGAGAGACGCATTCCGGCACGCCCCGCTTGCAGATTTTCCCCACCAGGGCCAGGGAGGGCCGGAATTTGCCCAGGCGGAGCGCTCCCCTTTTGCGGAAAAAGTGGCTTGCCAGGATGAGAAAGGAGAGCACCTGCCCCAGCCCTGATGCCACAGCCGCGCCGATAATCCCCATCTGCAAGGGGAAAATAAAGAGCCAGTCCAAAAAAATATTGGCAACGGCCCCGGCGCACATGCCGAAAAAGGCCAGCCCTGGCGCGCCGTCGTTTCGCACAAAGACCGAAAGGCAGTTGCTCAGGAGAAAGGGAATGGAAAATGCCGTATAGTAAAGCAGATAATCCCGCGCCAAAGGTAAAACCTCCTGGCTGCTGCCACACAGCAGGGCAATTTGCTCCGGCAATAATGTCCCTATCAGGAGCAGCAGAATGGAGAGCAGCCCCGTCATGGCCAGCGCCGTCAGAAACGCGTCATTGGCGCCCTTTGTGTCCCCTCGCCCCAGACGAATGGCGATGACAGTGGAGCCGCCCATGGCAAAGAGAGAAGAGATGGCCACCAGTGTCGTAATAAACGGTACGGTGATATTGACGGCTGCCAGCGCCAGGTGTCCCACGCCCTGGCCTACAAAAATGCCGTCGACGATATTATATAGATAGGTGACGCAGAGGCCGCCTGCAGCAGGTAAAATGTAGTGAAACAGCTGTTTCGTTTTTGCGTTCATGAGAAACCCTCCTTTTTCTGAGTCCTCATTATAAACTGTATCGCAACGACACAGTCAAGAGAAAATTTCTTTCAAAAATTATCTTGACTGATTCCGCAGCAGTATCGTACATTTTTATATAACAACAGGCAAAGGACGTGGGACAAATTGAAAGGAAACCGCTATCTCACCATCAGCGAATTTTCAAAAATTTCCGAGGTCAGCCGCAGGGCGCTGATTTTTTACGATAATATCGGCCTCTTTTCCCCGGAATATACGGGCGAAAATGGCTACCGCTACTATTCCCATGAACAGATTTACAGTATTTTTGTCATCAATATTTTAAAGGAATCCGGCATGTCTTTGCAGGAAATCAAGGCCTTTTTGCAGGGGTGTACGCCCAAAAGCGCCGCCATGCTCCTTCAAAAGCAGGGCGAGGCTGTTGCAAAAAAAATTCAGCGGCTGCAAGGCATTCAGGATATGCTGCGCACCAGGGCCAGCCGTCTGGCCCGAGCCCAGGCTCCCGCAGAGCTCCATATCCTCCGCCAGGAGGAGCAGCCCTTATTTCTCAGCGATGCTATTGGCTTGGAAAAGGCTTCCCTTCCAGATGAGGCCTGGCTTGGATTTTACATGAAATGCAAGAAAAACGGCATTGTGATTGGCTATCCAGAGGGGTTTTTGGTCTCCCGCGAGGACTTTTTGGCAGGAAAAACTACCCTGGCCGCCCATATCATCTGCCATGTGGGCGACACGCGATATGCCAACGGCGCCATGCCAGCAGGCAACTACCTGGCCGCCTGGGGCACGGGCAGCTTTCTGGACACAGAGCCTATCTACCGCCAAATCCGGGAGTACATTGCCCAGCATCAGCTGACCGTAGTGGGCAACGCCTATGAGGAGCGCCTCATTGACGAGGTCGCCTCCAGGGAAAAGTCCGGTCAGGTCATCCAGATTAAGGTCCAGATTCTGTAGAGTAAAAAAAGCCGGGGCGCCATTTCGCTCCGGCTCTTCTATTCTGCCGCCCAGGGCTGCTCTGCCAGATAGACCCGCAGGCTGTTTAAATCCGCCAGATATACTTCCCGCAGTTTGGGATTATAGATAACGCTGGCCGGATGGTATAGCGGAAAAATCGAGAAATCCCGCCCTGTTTCCAGGGCCCTGCCGTGGACCTGGCCAATTTTGCTTCCCTCTGCCAGCGCGCCCAGGGCCGTATTGCCCAGCGTCACCACCAGCCTGGGGGCAATGGCCGCCAGCTCCTCCTCTAGGCAGCTGCGGCAGAGCGCGATCTCCTGGGCTGTAGGCGGGCGGTTTCTCAGCCTGCCCTGCCCGCTGGATACACAGGGACGGAATTTTACCACGTTGGTGACGAACAGTCTCTCCCGCCGCAGGCCAGTGAAGGCCAGAAACTCCTCCAGGTTTTTCCCCGCCCT
>DBGCIZ010000060.1:0-6416 GCA_048355355.1 Christensenellaceae bacterium
GAGGCGGAATACGGCATCCCCATCGTCAACAAGCGGATTTCCGTCACGCCCATCTCCCTGGTGGGGGAGGCCAGCGGCGTGACAGACTATGCCCCCTTTGCCAGGGCTCTGGACGAGGCAGCCCAGGAGGTTGGGGTCAACTTTATCGGCGGCTTTTCCGCCCTGGTGCACAAGGGCATGACGCCGGGGGAGCGGCACTTTATTGAGAGCATTCCGGAGGCCCTGGCCTCTACGGAGCTGGTTTGCAGCAGCGTCAACGTGGGCACCACCCGGGCCGGCATCAATATGGACGCCGTGGCCCTGATGGGCAAAGCGGTGAAGCGGACGGCGGAGCTGACGGCAGACCGGGGCGGCATTGGCGCGGCCAAGCTGGTGACCTTCGCCAACGCGGTGGAGTACAACCCCTTTATGGCGGGGGCCTTCCACGGCATCGGCGAGGGAGATTGCGTCATCAACGTGGGCGTCAGCGGCCCGGGGGTAGTCTCCGCCGCCATTAAGGGCATGGAGGACAGCTCCTTTGACGAGCTGGCCGAGGAGATAAAAAAGACGGCCTTCCACATTACCCGCATGGGCGAGCTGGTGGCCAGAGAGGCGTCCGCCCGGCTGGGGGCCAGCTTCGGCATTGTAGACCTTTCTTTGGCGCCAACGCCGGCCCTGGGGGACAGCGTGGCACACATTCTGGAGGGAATGGGGCTGGAGCGGTGCGGCACTCACGGCACTACGGCAGCCCTGGCTTTGCTGAACGACGCGGTGAAAAAGGGCGGCACCATGGCGTCCTCCCATGTGGGCGGCCTTTCGGGAGCGTTTATCCCGGTGAGCGAGGACGCAGGCATGATTGACGCGGTGCGCGCGGGGGCCCTCTCCATTGAAAAGCTGGAGGCCATGACCTGCGTCTGCTCCGTGGGGCTGGACATGCTGGCCCTGCCGGGGGACACGCCCTGGCAGACCATCGCCGCCATTATTGCAGACGAGGCGGCCATCGGCATGGTCAACGGAAAGACGACGGCAGTCAGGATTATTCCCGTGCCCGGCAAGGACGTAGGGGACGAGGTCAGCTTTGGCGGCCTTCTGGGCACGGCGCCCATTATGCCCTACAACAGAAATTCGGCGGCAGGCTTTGTGGCCAGAGGGGGAAGAATCCCCGCGCCGATTCATTCCCAGCGCAATTAACCGGCGAAGATGGGGCATACTAGAGGCATGGAAACAGGAAAGGACGGAACAGCATGGCAGAACTTAAGACGAGACAGGAAATTGCAGAGCAGTATAAATGGCGCCTGGAGGATATTTACCCCACAGACGAGGCATGGGAGGAGGAGTTTCAGACCCTGACGGGAAAGGTGGAGAGTCTGGAGGGGCTCAGGGAGACCATGACCCAGTCGGCAGAGGCGTTGGCAGAGGCGCTGCGGCAGATAGACGAGGCGAGCCACCAGCTGGAGCGGCTCTACGTCTACGCCAGAATGCGGCGGGACGAGGACAACGGAAATTCTAAATACCAGGCCCTTTCAGATAGGGCCTCTGGCCTGAACGTGAAGCTTTCGGCGGCGCTGGCCTACGTGAACCCCCTGCTTCTCTCCATGGACGAGGCGGTGCTCCGGGGCTATATGAAGGACTGCCCGGCCCTGGCGGATTACCGCTTTATGCTGGAGGATCTGCTGAGAAGCAAGGCCCACGTGCTGGATAGCGAGCAGGAAAGGCTCCTCTCCCTCTCCGGGGATTTTGCCGGCGGGGCGAAGGACATCTTCACCATGCTCAACAATGCGGATTTGGATTTTGGCACCGTGGAATACGAGGGGAAGAGCTACCCCCTCTCCCACGGCTCCTATATCGCCCTGATGCAAAATCAGGACAGAGGGCTGCGCAAGGCGGTTTACCAGCAGTTTTACGGCGCGTTTCAGCAGCATATCAACACCATCACCGCCACCTATGCCACCAACGTGAAGAAGGACGTGTTCTACACCAGGGCGAGAAAGTACGACGACTGCCTGGACAGAGCTCTTTTTGGGGACGACGTGCCGCGGCAGGTTTACACCGGACTGATTGACACCGTGCATAAGCACCTGCCCACCCTGCACCGCTTTGTGGAGCTGCGCAGAAAGCTGATGGGCGTGGACAAGCTGGAGATGTACGACATTTACGCGCCTTTGGTAGAGGATGTGGACAGGGAATACACCTACGAAGAGGCGGTGGATTTGACCACCAAGGGCCTGGCTCCCCTGGGGGAGGACTATATGGAGGTATTTCAAAGCGCCTTTCGGGACGGCTGGATTGACGTCTACGAGACAAAGGGCAAGACCTCCGGCGCGTACTCCTGGGGCGTCTACGGGGTGCATCCCTATGTGCTCTTGAACCATCGGGGCGATTTAGACAGCGTCTTTACCCTGGCTCACGAGATGGGGCACGCTATGCACACCTATTATTCCAACAAAAACCAGCCCTATCCCCTTTCGGGGTACGTCATCTTTGTGGCCGAAGTGGCCTCTACGGTCAACGAGATTCTGATGACCAAGTACCTGCTCAGAACCACAGAGGACGAAAAGCTGAAGAAGTATATCTTAAACCACTATCTGGACCAGTTCCGCACGACGGTCATCCGGCAGACCATGTTTGCCGAGTTTGAGATGATTTCCCACCAGATGGCGGAGCAGGACCAGCCCCTGACCTGGGAATCCCTCTGCGGCGTATATGGGGATTTAAACGCAAAATACCATGGCCCCGCCATGGGGGACGACAGGACGATTTCCTACGAGTGGGCGCGGATTCCCCATTTCTACAACGCCTTCTATGTGTACAAATATGCCACGGGATTTTCCAGCGCAGTGGCTATCGTCAACAATCTGGAGAAGCCCGGGATGCTGGAGAAATACAGGGCGTTTCTCTCCAGCGGAGGCAGCGACTACCCCATCCCCCTGCTGGAAAAGGCGGGCGTGGATTTCAGCACGGTGGTGGACAAGTGCATGGAAGAGTTTGCCGCAGCCTTGGACGAGTTTGAGAGGCTGATGCTGGGCGGCAAATAGGCAGATAAAGGAAAAAGCGAGGCATGACGCCGGCTCCCAAGAGGGGCCGGCGTTCTTTGCGTAGAGAAGAGGGTATAAACCCGCGAGTAAACACTCCATAACCAATGGAAACTTCCGGCGTTGGGGCGGGACGTCTATAATAAAGGCAGAAATCGGGGAAAGGAAGTGGATGCAATGGAATATGTAACCCTGAATAACGGAGTAAAAATGCCGCGGCTGGGCTACGGCGTCTATCAGGTAGGCAAGGAGGAGTGCGAGCGGTGCGTGATGGAGGCCATTGGCGCCGGATACCGGGCAATCGACACGGCCCAGTCCTATGGCAACGAGGAGGCAGTGGGAAGCGCCCTGAAAAAATGCGGCGTGCCGAGAGATCAGCTTTTCCTCACCACCAAGGTATGGATTTCCAACGCGGGATACGAAAAGGCGAAGGCTTCCATTGAGGCATCGCTGAAGCGGCTGGGCACGGACTACATCGATTTGCTGCTGATTCACCAGCCCTTTGGGGATTACTACGGCACCTACCGCGCCATGGAGGAGGCATACCGGGCGGGCAAGCTGCGGGCCATTGGCGTCTCGAATTTTTATCCGGATCGGCTCATTGACCTGTGCCAGTTTGCAGAGGTGACGCCGGCGGTCAACCAGGTGGAAACCCATGTATTCCAGCAGCAGAGGACGGCCCATGCGTACATGAAAAAATACGGCGTCCAGCATGAATCCTGGGGCCCCTTTGCAGAGGGACGGAGGGATTTCTTTACTAATCCGGTTCTGACGGAGATTGGGGAGAAATACGGAAAAACGGCGGCCCAGACGGCGCTGCGGTTTCTGCTGCAGAGCGATGTGGTGGTGATTCCCAAATCCACCCACAGGGAGCGCATGGAGCAGAATCTGGACGTGTTCGACTTTGCCCTGAGCGAGGAGGATATGGAGGCCATTGGCCGGCTGGACGAGGGGGAGAGCCTGTTCTTCTCCCACTATGACCCGGCCACAGTGGAGATGCTGATTCACATGGGAAAGACAAGAAAGGCCTGAGGGCAGGGCGAAAACCGGCCTGCATCAGGGGAAAGGAGATGGAAAAATGGGAAAGAGAAGATGGCTGGCCATGCTGATGACAGCGGCTTTGCTGACGCTGGGGGCCTGCGGCACGGCCCAGGAGACGGAGCAGGGCGGCAGCCCGGCCCAGACAGCGCAGAGCAGCCAGGGCGAGAGCGACACGGCCCAGGCGGCGGAGGACGGCAGCAATATCCTAATCGTCTATTTCACGGCAGCGGAAAACAGCGGGGTAGACGCCATTGCCTCCGCCAGCTACACAACCATAGACGGCCAGGCTATGGGGCGCGTCCGGGCAGTGGCGGAGATGATTCAGGAGCAGGTGGGCGGAGACCTGTTTTCCATCCGCACGGAGGAGGTGTATCCGGCGGACGGCGGGGAGCTCATCGACTACGCCGCCCAGGAGCAGGACGAAGGCGCCCGGCCGGAGCTGACCGACCATATTGACAATCTGGAGCAGTACGACATTGTTTTCCTCGGCTATCCCAACTGGTGGGCAGACCTGCCCATGGCTGTTTACAGCTTTTTGGATGAGTATAACCTGGCGGGAAAGACGATTATTCCCTTTAACGTCCACAATGGGAGCCGGTTTTCCCGCACGATTGAGACCATAGCGGAGCTGGAGCCAGAGGCCACGGTGGTGGAAAACGGCTTCACCGTCAGCGAACGGACCGTGGCGGAGGCAGCCGGGGACGTGGCGGCCTGGCTGGAGGAGCTTGGCATGAGCGGGGGGCGGAGACCATGAGGAAGCATAGGCTGGCGGCCCTCTGCCTGGCCTGCCTTACGGTTTGCCTGAGCGCCTGCGCCGCGGAGCAGCCGGCGCAGAGCCAGCTGCCGGAGAGCCCGGCTGCCTCCAGCGCTCCCGCGGAGACGGCAGAGCAGCCCGTGCAGACGGGGCTGGTGAGAGAACAGGTGTTAGAGAGCAGCCAGGGGACGATTCACTATAGCTATTACCTGCCGGAGGACTACGACCCAGCCAGGGAATACCCCATGATGGTGGTGATGCCCGGCTATGACATGATGTGGTTTGGGGAGGATTCCTCCGGGAGCAATCTGGGCTGGCGCGGCTTTCTCTGCTGGACCGAGCTGGAGGAGGACATGATTGTGGTTTCGGCCCAGCTGACCGACTGGGGCGAGACCTCCGCCCGGCAGGCAGTGGAGCTGACGGAGCACTTCCTCAGGAATTTTTCCGTAGACCGAAGCAGGGTCTACGGGGCGGGATATTCCGCCGGGGGAGAGACCATGTCCCGGGCGGTATCCATGCGGCCGGATTTATACGCCGCCTATCTTCACGCTGCCTCGCAGTGGGACGGGGATTTTGCGCCTGTTGCGGAGAACGGAGTGGCAGTCTATATCTTTATGGCAGAGGGCGACGAGTATTACGGCGCCCAGCGGGCGCGAGATGCCTACGAAGGCTTGCGGGATGCGTACCTGGCGGAGGGATGGACGCAGGAGGAAATCGACAGCGTCCTGCAGCTGGAGCTGCCCGGCGAGGAATACTTCCGCCAGCGGGGCATCACCAGCAATTATCACGGCGGCGGCAATGTCCTCTTTGAGGAGGAATCGATTTTGAGCTGGGTTTTGTCCCACAGCAAGTGAGGAGGGGGAGAGCATGAAGGTAATTCTGGTCAACGGCAGCCCGCATCAGGAGGGCTGCACCTATACGGCCCTTTGCAGGGTGGGGGAGGCCCTCAACCAGGAGGGAATCGGCACGGATGTCTTTTGGATTGGAAGGAAGCCCCTTTCCGGCTGCATTGCCTGCAAGACCTGCCAAAGGACGAACCAGTGCGTCTTTTCAGATTCCGTCAGGGAATTTTTAGAAATCGCCGGCGACTACGACGGCTTTGTGTTTGGCTCGCCAGTGCACTGGGGCGGAGCGGCCGGGGCAATGACCTCATTTTTGGACAGGGCCTTTTATGCAGACCTGAACGGCGGCGGAGGGCGGTTCCTTCTGAAACCGGCGGCCGCGGTGATTTCCGCCCGGCGGGCAGGCACCACCGCCACGTGGGACCAACTGAACAAATATTTTGGCCTGATGCAAATGCCCATCATCACCTCACGCTATTGGAACATGGTTCACGGCACTACGCCGGAGGAGGTTCGCCAGGATGCGGAGGGGCTCCAGACCATGGCCATGCTGGGCCGCAACATGGCGTACTTTCTGCAATGTCAGGAATGGGGCCGCAGGCTGGGCATTCCCATGCCGGCGCAGGAGCCCTTTGTCTACACCAATTTCATCCGCCATTGAGGAGGCAGGCCAATGGAGAAAAGAGCGACCATAAAAATAGCTGTGGATACGGGCATGACCATTCTCCTGCTTCTGCTGATGGCCTATGAGCTCGTCGGCAGGGAGGC
>DBGCIZ010000061.1:0-7234 GCA_048355355.1 Christensenellaceae bacterium
GCTGCAACGTGACCAATGCCTGCGATTTGGAGGATTTTTTTCAGAATATCCCGGTCAACGGCAAATTTTTATATGCCGCGCTTTACACTCTTTCCAACGACGCTCTGCTGGAGCTGCTCCGCCAAAACGGCCTGGAGACCAAGGTGGAACGGGGCGGGCGGGTGTTTCCCCAGTCGGACAAGGCCTCCGACGTCATTCGCTGCCTGCGGGGCATGCTGGAGGAAGCGGGCGTGGAGGTTCGGCTCCAGGCGGAGGTAAAGGGCCTGGCCCTGCGGGAGGGCAGGGCGGAGGGCATCCGGCTGGAGGGCGGCGCGCTGCCCTTTGACGCGGTCATCCTGGCCACGGGAGGGCGCTCCTATCCCAAGACGGGCAGCACGGGGGACGGCTATGCCTTTGCCAGGCAGGCGGGGCATACGGTCACGGCAATCTGCCCCTCGCTCATTCCCCTGACGGTGAAAGAGGCGGACGTGGCCCGCAGCATGCAGGGGCTTTCTTTGAAAAACGTAGGCTTCTCCCTGGTTCAGGGAAAGCGGGAGCTGTTCAGCGGGCTGGGGGAGCTGCTCTTTACCCACTTTGGCCTCTCCGGGCCGCTGGTGCTCTCGGCCTCGGCCCACATTGCCAATTTTGACCGGCTCACCTGCCTCATTGACTGGAAGCCGGGGCTGGACGAGAGACAGCTGGACGCCCGGCTCCTGCGGGATTTTGCCGCGGCGCAAAATAAGCAGCTGAAAAACGTCATGGCCGGGCTGCTGCCGGCAAAGGCCATAGAGCCTGTCATCCGAAGAGCAGGCTTAAAAAGCGAAAAAACTGTCAATGCTATCACAAGGGAGGAGCGGGAAGCCCTGCGGAGCACGCTCAAGAGCTTTGCCTTCACCGTCACAGGGACGCGCCCCATTGACGAGGCCATCATCACCCGGGGCGGCGTCGCCACAAAAGAGGTGAATCCCTCTACGATGGAAAGCAGGCTGGCGAAAAATCTTTTTTTTGCAGGAGAGCTTTTGGACGTAGACGCCTATACTGGCGGCTTCAATCTGCAAATTGCCTTTTCTACGGGGTTTTTGGCAGGGCGCAGCGCCGCAGAGACGCCGCGGATATGAGATTGACAAATCCGCCCAAAGGAATTAAAATTTATATTGTATATTGTTTATATGATATATGACTGCAAATTGAAATAAAAGGGTTGAAAAACCCGAGAAGGAGGTGTGTTGGACTAAGTGGACGGAATAATATGGGCAATCATCGTCGGCGTGGTTTGTCTCGTTGCGGGGTTAAGCGTTGGCTACCTTTACCGCAAGAGTGTCGCCGAAAAGAAGATTGGCCGTGCTGAGGAGACTGTCAACCAGATGGTGGAGGACGCTCAAAAACGGGCGGAGGCCATCAAGAAGGAGACGGTTCTTGAGGCAAAGGAAGAGGTCCATAAGCTGAGAAGCGAATTCGACAAGGAATCTAAAGAAAGACGTAATGAACTGACGAGGACTGAGCGGCGCTTGCTCCAGCGGGAGGAAGTGCTGGAAAAGAAGATTGAAAGCGCGGAGCAAAAAGATGAGGCTCTGAGCAAAAAGCTGAAGGCGATTTCTAAGCAGAAAGAGGAAATCGAGGCGCTTTACACCAAGGAGCTGAAGCAGCTGGAAACCATCGCTGACATGACCACAGACGAGGCCAAGAGCCTGCTGCTGGAGCGGGTGGAGCATGAAGCCCGCCACGATATGGCAGTGATGGTCCGCGAGGTAGAGGCGAGGGCGAAGAACGAGGCGGATAAAAAGGCGAGGGAGATTCTTTCCCTGGCGATTCAGAAATGTGCCGCAGACCATGTGGCAGAGATTACCGTCTCCGTCGTGCCGCTGCCCAGCGACGAAATGAAGGGGAGAATCATCGGCAGAGAGGGCCGCAATATCAGAGCTCTCGAAACCGCTACGGGCATAGATTTAATTATCGACGATACTCCAGAGGCCGTCATTTTATCCGGCTTTGACCCGATTCGCAGAGAGGTCGCCAGAATTGCCCTGGAAAAGCTGATTATCGACGGAAGAATCCATCCCGCCAGAATTGAAGAAATGGTCAACAAGGCGCGCAAGGAGGTCGATAGCCGCATCAAGGAGGCTGGCGAGTCCGCCGTCTTTGACGTGGGGATTCACAACCTGCATCCCGAGCTGGTAAAAATATTGGGACGGCTCCGCTACCGGACCAGCTACGGCCAAAACGTGCTGAAGCATTCCCTGGAGGTTGCTCATCTGGCCTCCATCATGGCGGACGAAATCGGCGCAGACGCAAAGCTGGCAAAGCGCGCCGGCCTGCTGCACGATATCGGCAAAGCGGTTGATTTTGAGGTGGAAGGGCCTCATATTCAGATTGGCGCAGACCTGGCCAAGAAATACCGGGAAAGCCCCGAAGTCATCAACGCCATCGCGGCGCACCACGGCGACGTGGAGGCAAAGACCGTCGAGGCGGTGCTGGTGCAGGCGGCGGATGCGGTTTCTGCGGCAAGGCCTGGAGCCCGCAAGGAGTCCTTGGAAAATTACGTCAAGAGATTAGAAGCATTGGAAGAGATAGCCAACTCGTTTAAGGGTGTCGATAAGTCATTTGCCATTCAGGCCGGCAGAGAGGTGCGCATCATCGTCAAGCCGGAGGATGTGGATGACGCAGGAACTGCGCTGATGGCGAGAGACATCGTGAAGAAAATCGAGAAGGATTTGGACTACCCGGGACAGATTAAGGTCAACGTCATCCGGGAGACACGGTCAGTCGATTATGCAAAATAAGGTATAGCCAACCAAATGAATGCGTCTGCCAGAGGCAGGCGCATTTTGTTTTGCCCGGCGAGGGTAAATTTTCGTGGAGAAAAAGAAGGAAAATGCAGCCCCTCCGTATAATTATGTAAGGAGAGGGTGAAGCGATGGAACTGATTAGAAATAAAATGTACGAAATTGAGGCGGCAACGCTGTCAAAATATGCTTTTTTAAGCAAAAATACGCGGGGCAGGGAGCGAAAAATTGAGGAAAGCGACGTCCGGACCGAGTTTATGCGGGATAGGGACAGAATCGTGCACTCCAAGTCCTTTCGCCGGCTGAAGGATAAGACCCAGGTGTTCCTAAACCCGGTGGGCAGCCACTATCGAACCAGGCTGACCCACACCATGGAGGTCTCTCAGATTGCCAGAACCATTGCGAAGGCCCTGCTGCTCAACGAGGATTTGACCGAGGCGGTTGCCCTTGGCCATGACCTGGGCCACACGCCCTTTGGCCATGCGGGGGAGCGGGCCATTAACGCCCACGTCCCCTTTGAGCATAACCGGCAGAGTCTGCGGATTGTGGAAAAGCTGGAGAATGGCACGGGCCTCAACCTGACCTGGGAGGTGCGGGACGGCATCCTGAACCACAAGAAAAAGCTGCGGCCCCATACGCTGGAAGGCATGGCGGTGAATCTGGCGGACAGAATTGCCTACCTGAACCACGATTTGGACGATGCAGCCAGGGCAGGCTTCCTCCATCTGGAGGATTTGCCGAAAGACTGCATTGAGATTTTGGGGGATACCAACAGCCGCCGCATCAACACCATGATACTGGACGTGATTCGCATGAGCCAGGATAGGGACTGGCTCTATATGTCCCCCGAGGTCAGCCAGGCAACGGATAAGCTGCGGGATTTCATGTTTGAGGCGGTTTATATCGACAGCCCCGCCAAAAAGGAGGAACGGAAGGTACAGACCATTATCGACCTGCTCTTTGAATACTACCAGGCCAACGTAGACCGGCTGCCAGAGCAGGTGAAGGCCCATATAGAGGAGGACGGCTTGGACATCTGCATTGCGGACTATATTTCCGGCATGACGGACCGGTTTGCCGTCACCACCTTTGAAGAGCTTTATGTGCCCCAGGCGTGGACCATGCTCTAAAAAGGCAGGCGTGTTTTTTCTTACGAAAATCAGAGGAGTTGTTTGATTGGCTAGATATAGCGACGAGTGGCTACAGGAGCTGCTCAGCAGAAACGACATTGTAGACGTGCTGAGCGAATATCTGACGCTGAAGAAAAAGGGGAGCAATTACTGGGCGTCCTGCCCGTGGCACAGCGAAAAGAACCCCTCCTTCTGCGTCAATCCGCAAAAACAGTTTTACCACTGCTTTTCCTGCAAAAAGAGCGGGACGGTCATCACCTTTTTGATGGACCATGAGAGGATGTCCTTTCAGGAGGCGGTGGAGACCTTGGCGGAGCGGGCGGGCATGGAGGTGCCTGCCGCCCAGCAGGACCGGGATTACCAGAAGAAAAAGGAATACAGAAAAAGGCTCCATGGCATGATGCGGGACGCTGCCCTCTATTACCATGGCCTGCTCCAGGCGCCGGAGGGGAAGCACGCCCTGGAATACGTAACCCAGCGGGGCATTCTGGGCCAGATGAACAAATTTGGCCTGGGCTATGCGAAAAACAGCTTTGACGGCGTCAGGAGCTATCTGCGCCAAAAGGGCTACACGGATAAGGAGCTTCTGGACGCCGGGCTGGTTCGCCAGAATGAGAAGGGCAGGATTTACGATTTTTTTCGGGACAGAGTCATCTTCCCCATTCAGGACGCCTTCGGCAACGTCATTGCCTTTGGGGGCAGAGTCATGGGCGAGGGCGAGCCTAAATACCTGAACACCAACGAAACCTTGCTCTTTAACAAGAGGAAAAACCTCTACGCCCTCAATCTGGTTCGCAAGGTGCGGAATCTGAAGCGGATTTTGCTGGTGGAGGGCTATATGGACGTGGTAGCCTTGGCCTCGGCGGGAGTCAAAACAGCGGTGGCCTCTCTGGGCACAGCCTTGACGCCAGACCAGGCCAAGCTGCTCAAGCGGTATGTGGACGGGGTGTACATCTGCTATGACGGTGACGACGCGGGACAAAACGCATCTCTGAAGGCGGTGGACATCCTGGCCGGGCAGAAGCTGGCGGTGAGCGTCATGGTCATCCCTGGGGGCATGGACCCGGACGAGTTCGTCAAGGCCAAGGGCGTAGAGGCCTTCTATGCCCTGGCGAAAAAGGCCATGCCGGGGACGGCCTTTAAGCTGCACATGCTCAAAAAGCAGTTTGACATGGAAAACGGCGAGGAAGTGGTGGAATACGCCACCCAGGCGGTGAAGCAGATTGGCCGGCTGGACAATGAAATCGAAAAGGAGCGGTACGTCCGGCTGGTGGCGAAGGAGACGGGCATTTCAGAGCACGCCCTCTTTGCCCAGATGGGCAGGCCGGCGGAACAAAAAAGGTATAATATGCCGGAAAAAGAGATAGACTTGAATCAAACGGATGTGGACAACGAGGCCAGGCTCATCGATTTGCTCATGGCAAGCCCGGCTTCCCTGCCCAACATCCGGGGGCTTTCGGCAGATGTGTTCCAAAATGAGGACTATCGGAAAATATTTTTGTACCTTGAGGAGCAAATAAAAAAAGGAATTTTGCCCACTTATGCCGAAATATTATCCGTGTTCCGTGAAGAAGCGCAGAAGATTAGCGAAAAGCTGATGAATGTGGAGACGCCGGAGGGCATCGGCGGGCGGGAGGATTACGCAGAGCTGCTTTTGAGCAGGATGGAAATCTCGCGGCTGAAGCAGCGGAGCAGGGAGCTGCTGGAACAGGCCAGCAGGACAGAGGACCGCATGGCCCGCCAGGAGCTGCTGGCGGAGCTTAGCGCGCTGAATGGGGAAATACACGAGCTAGAAAATAAACAGAGGGTGACACATTGAGCCAAAACCAGGGTAAGATAAAACTGACGAAGGACGAAGCAGTCAACAAAATCATCGATTTAGGCAAGGCCAAGGGCGCCATCTCTACCACGGAAATCATCGACATTCTGGACGATGTGGAGATTCAGCCAGAGCAGATTGAAAAGCTCTACGACACGCTGGACGAAATGAACGTGGTGGTGACGGACGACGATTTGAAGGAGGACGATACAGACGCCGCTGCGGACGACCCGGCCTATATGGAAAGCATCAATAATATAGACGACCCGGTCCGCATGTATTTAAAGGAAATCGGCAAGGTTCCGCTGCTCTCGCCGGATGAGGAAATTGAGCTGGCCCAGCGCATGGCGGAGGGAGACGAGGCCGCCAAGCAGAAGCTGGCAGAGGCAAACCTGCGGCTGGTGGTCAGCATTGCGAAGCGGTATGTAGGCAGGGGGATGCTCTTTCTGGATTTGATTCAGGAGGGGAACCTGGGCCTGATGAAGGCAGTAGAAAAGTTCGACTATTCTAAGGGCTACAAATTTTCCACCTACGCCACCTGGTGGATTCGCCAGGCCATTACCCGCTCCATTGCGGACCAGGCGCGGACGATTCGCATCCCGGTGCACATGGTGGAGACCATTAACAAGCAAATCAAGGCAACACGGGCCCTGCGGCAGAAGCTGGGCCGGGAGCCTACCACGGAGGATATTGCCAAGGAAATGGGCGTTTCGGAGGAGCGGGTGATTGAGATTATGAAGATATCCCAGGACCCGGTTTCCCTGGACAAGCCCATCGGCGAGGAGGACGATAGCCATTTGGGGGACTTTATCCCCGATACGGAGGCGCAGGCTCCGGACGAGGCCGCGGCCTTTACTCTGCTGCGGGAGCAGCTTATCGACGTGCTGGACACATTGACCGTCCGGGAAAAGGAGGTTTTGCTCCTTCGCTTTGGCATGAAGGATGGCCGGGAGCGCACGCTGGAGGAGGTGGGCAGCGTCTTTGGCGTAACCAGGGAGCGGATTCGCCAGATAGAGGCAAAGGCGCTCAGAAAGCTGCGGCATCCTACGAGAATCGTCAAGCTGAAGGGCTTTTATCCGTGAGCGGGCTGTTGATTGCACTTCCTTCTCTACGCAAATTCCCACCCGGAAGGAGTAAGAAGGAACCTCAAAAATCAAAGTCACACAGGACAAGCTAAGAAGCTGGCTTTAAGTAGTCGGCTTCTTTTTTATTGCCAAAAACGGGGGGACCCGAGTGAAGAGCAATATGAAAATAAAAGTGGGTGAAAAATAACCAGAAAATCCATCCAATCGAACCACGCAAGAAAGCTCGTCTGGCCAAACAGGCAGAAAAGTCTTTGAAAAGCAAAGGAATGGAGTGAGAGAGCAGGGATGAGATGGACGGCTGGGTTGCTGGGAAGGTGCGACCGACGGGATTACTTGGATTGATAGATGCGACTGACCTGTGCTGTGATAGCCCGATGCGACCGCACTGCGAAGCAAATTCTTTGTAATGTGGAGATGTGGCTGCCGGTGGGGTTGCGA
>DBGCIZ010000062.1:0-8070 GCA_048355355.1 Christensenellaceae bacterium
CCGCCCGCCACCAGCGTTTCCTTGTTTGCCAGCGCCACGTCAATGCCCTGTTTCAGGCAGTATTTAAAAACGGGCAGCCCCGCAATACCTACTACCGCTAAAACGACAATATCCACCCCAGCGCAGGCTTCCATCAGCGCCTGCGGGCCCGTCCCAATGCGCACGCCTGACGGCACATCTCCCGGCGCCTCCGCCAGGCCCGACATTGCCACAAAGGGAACAGAAAACTCCTGGGCCAGCCGCAGGGCCCCTGCAACATCCGTGTGGGCTGAAATTGCCGAAACCTGATATTGGCCCGCCGCCTGCCTGATAACCGCGGCAGTACTTTTGCCAATGGAGCCTGTCGCCCCCAAAATGGCAATCTTCTTGCGTTTCAACCAATCGCCTCCCCTGTATTAAATATGAAGGTATAGGGTGTAAAACAGATAAGTAATCGGCAGGATAAAGAGGACACTGTCCAACCGGTCCAACAGGCCGCCATGACCGGGCAGAATGCTGCCGAAATCCTTGATGCCATATCTCCGCTTGACGACCGAGGCAGATAAATCTCCCACCTGAGCCATAGCGGAAAGCAGCACCGCTAAAAAAATGTAGACAATCATGGGCACTCGTGTCTCTCCCAACACGAGCACCGCCGCCACCACGCCTACTACGCCGCCAACCAGCCCGCCGATAGCGCCTTCCACCGTCTTGTTCGGGCTAATGCGTGGGCAGAGCTTTTTCTTGCCGCAGGCCCGCCCCACAAAATAGGCAAAGGTATCTGTCAGCACCGAGGCCACAAAGGACACCACCAGAATGACCCGGCTCAGGCCCACGTCCTCCATGCAGATTATCATATAGAGAAATACGAAAAACAGCTGGGGGTAATACATGGTGAAGATGCTTGTAAAGATGCTGTCAAAATCAAAGACATCAAAAATAACGCCGGCAATGAAAATCAACGCCACTGCAATCATTTGAAGAATAAAGACCCCGTCCAGCCCATAAAAATAGTAGGCCGGGAAGAGCAGCGCCGTAAACGCATAGAGCACTGGGCTCACCGGCTTCGAGCCGCCTGCCTTAACCGTCTTTATCATCTCATACTGCACTGCCAGCGAAACGATAATCACCGCCGCCCTGATATACCAGCCATGCAAAATAATCAGGACGATTAATATCGCCGCCGCAATGACGCCAACAACAATCCGCTTCCCCATGGGCCCTCCAAAAACTCAAATTCCCCCAAAACGCCTGTTTCTATGCTCAAACTCCCGCAGCGCCTTGGTCATCTCCTCCTCACGGAAATCCGGCCACATTACATCCGTGAAATACAGCTCCGCATAGGCCAGCTGATAGAGAAGGAAGTTGCTCAGGCGCTCCTCTCCGCTGGTGCGGATAACCAAATCCGGGTCTGGCAGGCCCGCCGTCTCCAAATTTGCCGCAAAGGTCTCCTCGTCTACCTGGGCAATCTGCCCATCCCGCAGCTGCTCTGCCGTCCTTCTGGCGGCGGCCACAATTTCTGCACGAGAGCCGTAGTTCACCGCCACCACAAGCCGAAGCCCCTGGTTTTGCGCCGTAACCTGCTCTGCATTTTTGAGCACCCTCTGAACCTCGCCAGGCAGGCCGTCCATCTCTCCAATCACCTTGAATACGACGCCTTCCCGATGCAGCTCATCCAGCTCCTTCCTCAAATATTCTATGAGGAGGGACATGAGCACATTCACCTCGTCCTTTGGGCGCTTCCAGTTTTCCGTTGAAAAGGCATAAAGCGTCAGGGCCGCAATCCCCGTGTCCGAGCAAAACCGCACGATTCTCGTCACGTTTTCCATGCCGGCCCTGTGCCCAAAGGAACGGGGCATCAGCCGCTTTTTCGCCCATCTGCCGTTGCCATCCATAATGATAGCCACATGGCGTGGCAACACGCTAAAATCCTGATTCTTCATCCCGAAACTCCGTCGCAAACCGACACGCCACCAACTCCGCAGTGCCCTGCGCCATGGCGCATCTTACGACGCGCCAGTCGTCTGCATGCGCTAACTCCCGCTTTGCCTCATAGCGGGTTACGCTGCAGGGAATGCCGCGGCTCTTAAGCAGCGCCTCTGCCTCTGAAAGAGGCCGCCCCAGCAGCCCCTCCATCAAATCTCCGTAATCTCCTTTTCCTTTTCCTTCAAGAGGCTGTCGATTTTTTTGATGTACTGATCCGTCAGCTCCTGCGTTTCCTTTTCCAAATCAGTATAATCGTCCTCTGTAATTACGCTGGCCTTTTTATCCTTTTTCAGGGCCTCGTTGGCGTCCCTTCTCAGGGAGCGGATAGCCACCTTGGATTCCTCTGCCTTTTTCCGGGCTACCTTCACCAGCTCCTGGCGCCGCTCTGCCGTCGGCTCAGGGAATATCAGCCGGATAATTTTGCCGTCGTTCGTCGGCGTCAGGCCCAAGTCAGAGCTCAAAATGGCCTTTTCCACCTCTTTCATCATGCTGGTATCCCAGAGGGAAATGGTCAGCATTCTAGGCTCGGGGGAGGACACGTTCCCCACCTGGGGAATAGGCGTCATGGTGCCATAGTAATCCACCATCACCTTATCCAGAATTTTCGGATTGGCCCTGCCCGCCCGTATATTGACAAACTCGCTCAAAAGGGCATTGATGGTCTTTTCCATCTTTTTCTTTGCCTTTTCAATAGCCTCATGCTGTATGCTCATAGCTCTTCCTCCTCGCAAAATGGAATTGTCGTTTTGTTTATTTTACTGTAATTGCACCATTATTACAATACTTGTTCCGCTGGGAAGCGGAAAAAGATTTACTGAATCATGGTTCCCAGCTTTTCGCCACAGACCGCCCGCAGGATGCTGTTTTCCTCGCTAAGGCCAAAGGCAAGAATGGGGATGTTGTTCTCCATGCAGAGAGTGACCGCCGTCGTATCCATTGCCTGCAGGCCTCTGGAAATCACCTCCAAATATCCGATGGAATCGTATTTCACGGCCTTTGCATTGACCTTGGGGTCGCTGTCGTAAACGCCATCCACGTTTTTCGCCAACAAAATCAGCTCTGCCTCCATCTCTGCTGCGCGCAGAGCCGTGGCAGTATCTGTAGTGAAATAGGGGTTTCCCGTGCCGCAGGCGAAGATGACAATCCGCCCCTTTTCCAGATGGCGTACCGCCCGCCTTCTGATATATGGCTCTGCAATCTGGCGCATCTCGATGGCCGTTTGCAGCCTCGCCTGTGCGCCCAGGCTTTCCAAGGCATCCTGCAGTGCCAGGGAATTGATGACCGTGGCCAGCATTCCCATATGGTCCGCCGTGGTTCTATCCATCCCCTCGCCATGGCGGCCTCGCCAGATGTTTCCACCGCCTACGATAATGCCCACCTCGACGCCCAGCTCCGTCATTTCCACCACCTGCTTGGCCACGTTTTTGATAATCTCAAAATCGATGCTGTTTTCCTTGCTGGAAAGCGCCTCTCCGCTTATTTTTAAAATAACTCTCTTATACTTCGCCTGCATGTCTTGTTTCCTCCAAAAATTATGGTAATTCGGAAAGGCAGCGAGAACCCCGCCTCTCCTCTCATCCTATCGTGTGCTGCCTGTCCCTTTCCCGTATTAGGCGCAGCGTCTCCCCCGTGACAAAATCGCAAAAGGGCATCTCGCTTCCTCCGTAGAGGACGTCTCCCCGCCCTGCCAAAGCCGAGCGCAGCGCCTCTGGGGCTAGGGCAATATTTGCCCGCCGCAGCATAGGTAAATCGAAATCGCTGTCCCCCGCGGCCAGCGTCAGCTCCGGCTGAAGCCGCTGCCAAAGCCGATCCATCGCCGACCCTTTGTCCAGCCCTTTGGGCAGGACATACACCTTTTCGCCCAGATAGTGAATCTCCGCCAGCGCAGGGTCTACCACACCTTCCAGAGCGGCCACGGTTTTCGCCCGGTTCGCGCTCTTGGTGAATAGGAACAGCTCCCTGATATAGCGAACCTCCATGGTCACATCTCTGTCCTTCCCCAGCAGCCCCATGGCCTCCCGCAGGGCAGGACGGCTCTTGGCCACCAGCTCTCGGGATTCCTCCAGCCATGCCGGGTCCTCAGCGCCGTCTCGCAGAAGCACGCCCCCGTTGCAAATCAGGGCATAGGCTGCACGAGGGCAGCCGGGGAACCGGATTCGTCCGTACTGCTCCGGGGAGCGGGTGGTGATGGGAATCACCAGCGCCTTTTTACAAAGAGCCTGTAGGTTCTCCAGGCTATGCCGGGTCATGAAGGAAATCTCCCTTCCCTCGTAGACCTCTACGCAGACCTTGTCCGGCCCTATCTCCCGCTTATAGGAAAATATCAGGGTATTGTCCAAATCGGCAAACAGCGCTATCATCCGCGCCTATGCCTCAGGCCCTTCACCACCAGCTTGCGCAGCATATCTACCGGAATGACCAGGAATGCCAGCGCGATGACCACAAGCCATCCCTCAATGCCAAAGGGCACACAGCTGAACATACTGCTAATCCATTCAAATACAGGCACGGGAATCAGCGCCGCATTGACAATAAAGGCCTGCACTAGAATGATGATGAAAAACACCTTCAGGAAGCCGGGATTTTCCTTCAGCCCGCTGAATATTTTAAAGCCGTCGTCCCGGACGTTGAACCCGTTAAACAGGGCCGTTACAATGAACAGGACGAAGTAAGAAGTCATGTGCTGTGCCTCGGTTTCAAAAAGGCCGCGGAACACATCCAGCTTCAGGTATACGAAGCTGAGCACAGAGAGCCAGATACCGATAGTGAGAATCTGAGCCATCATCGACTTGCTGACAATGCTCTCATCCCTGCGGCGCGGCTTCTCCCGCATATATTCCTTTTTGGCCGGCTCGTTGCCCAGCATGATGGCGCCCAGGCCATCCATCACCAGGTTGACAAAGAGCAGATGCGTCACCTTCAGAGGCTCCTCAATGCCGAAGAAGGGCGCCAACGCACTCACCACAACAGCCGCCACGTTGATAACCAGCTGGAATTTGCAAAACTTCAAAATATTATGGTAAATCGTTCTGCCGTAGAGAATGGCGTTTTTGATGGAGCGGAAGTTGTCGTCCAGAATGACGATTTTTCCCGCCTCCTTGGCCGCCTCGGTGCCGCTACCCATGGCAAAGCCTACATCCGCCCGCTTGAGCGCAGGAGAATCGTTGACGCCGTCTCCCGTCATGCCTACTACCAGATTCATCTCCTGGCAGATGCGCACCATGCGGGACTTATCCGTCGGCAGCGCCCTTGCAATGACGCGGATATTTTTGATAATGGCCTTGATTTCATCGTCCGACATCTTCGCCAAGTCAGCTGAGGTCAGGGCGATATCCGTTTCCTTAGAAAGAAGCCCCGCGTCCTTAGCGATAGCCATAGCTGTCTCCAGCCGGTCGCCCGTTATCATGACCACCTGAATACCCGCCGTCAGCACCTCTGCAATGGCGTCCCTGGCCTCGGGGCGCACGTCGTCGCGGATGCCGACAAAGCCAATCATGACGACATCGTCATGAATCGTATTTTCCACCATCCCCTGCTCCGAATAGGCAAAGGCCAGCACCCGCATTGCTTTAGCGGCAATAGAGTCGATTTTCGCCTTGATCACTGCCTGATCCAGGGGCTGCACCTGGCCATTTTCGTCCAGATATTTTGTCGCGTGCTCCAAAAGCCGCTCCGGCGCACCCTTATAATAGGTTCTGCCGCTAATCTGTGCCTGGCTGAACTTATTGGTAGAGTTGAATCCCTGGCTCTTTTCAATCACATGCGCCTCGTCCTTTTGCAGGGCATGGAACACATCCTCTCCCAGGAACTTCATCAGCGCATGGTCTGTGGCGTTGCCGCCAATGACCCGATGCTCTGCGTCAAACATAGCTGCCGTATTCTTGCCGATAGCCAGGTTCAGCAGCGTATCGACCTCCTTATGGTCTGCCAGCTTGTCCAAAGCGATGCTCTGCCCGCTCCCGGTGAAAAACTCCACCACCTCCAGCTTGCCCTTGGTGATTGTTCCCGTCTTATCGCTAAAGAGGATGTTGAGGGAGCCAGCCGTCTCGATGCCCTCCGCCTTGCGCACCAGGACGTTATAGTCCAGCATTTTGCTGGTGTTCTGCATGAGCACCAGAGAAATCATCAATGGCAGGCCTTCCGGCACGGCGCAGACGATGATGACGATGGCCAAGGTCACCGCTTCAACCAAGTCCTTCAGAATTTCCGTCCACTCCATGGAGAAATACGCCTCAAACCCGCCTGCATTGATGATAAAGGAGGCGCAGTAAAGCACGGCAATGACGATAGCGCCAATATAGCCGAATTTAGAGATTTGGCGAGCCAGCTTGCTCAGCTTGACCTTCAGGGGCGAGTCTGGCTCATCCTCCTGCATCTCCTCCGCCATTTTTCCCATCATGGTGGCCAGGCCAACCTTCTCCACCGAGAGGATACCCTCGCCATCAAACACTACGGAGCCGCGAAACAGGGAGCTATCGTCCACAAAGGTATCTCCCGTAATCTCATCCGCCATGCGGAAGCCCTCGGCCGCCGCCGTTTTATGGCATTCCTCCGCCTCTCCGTTGAGGGCAGAATTATCTACTGAAAGGGCTCCGCTTTCTAAAATACCGTCTGCGGGAATTTTGTCGCCGGACTGGAGGAGCACCTTGTCCCCCACCACCACGTCGTCCACAGGAATAACCTGCACCTCGCCGTTGCGGTATACCTTACATTCGTCCTTCTTCGTCCGCTCCTTCAGCTGGCGATATTTTGTATCGCTGGCCACGCCCGTCTTTGCGGTGACAAAGGCCACGATTAAAATAGCCACAATGGTGCCCACTGGCTCGTAAATCTCCGCATAGCCAAAGCAGAACATGACAATCATCAAAGCCGCGATAACCAGCAAAATCCGAATCATCGGGTCTTTGAATGTCTCCTTAAACTCCTTCCAAAAGGTTGTTGGCTCAGAGTCGGGTATGGCGTTCGTGCCGTGTTGTTTTCGCGATAACTCGACTTCCGCGTCTGTCAAACCTATTTTTTTCATAAAATCCTCGTTTCTTTTTTCAGTTCTCGCAAGGATGCGGCCGGCCTATGGCCGCCCGCATCTGCGCCTCTGCGCTTATTTGTATTTGTTTACAATCTCAGTCAGGCTATTGTCCTTTGTGCCCTGGCCGACGGGATTAAATTTCCACTCCCCGTTATGCCGGTAAATCTCCGCTACGATGAGAGCCGTCATATCCGTATAGTCCTCGGAAAGGTTAAAGCGGCACATCTCTGCATTGGTATTGCCGTCAACAATCCGAATAAAGGCGTTGCGGATGAGGCCGAAATGCTGGCCCCTTTGCTTGGCCTGGTAGATGTTTACCACGATGACGATTTTGTCAATCTCCTGAGGAACTTCCTTCAGCTTCACCAAAATCTGCTCGTCGTCTCCCTCGCCTGCGCCGGTCAGATTATCGCCCATATGGCGCACCGCGCCAGACATATGCTGCAGATTGCCAAAGTAAACTACATCCTGCTTTTTTTGCAGCTTGCCGCCAGTCAGCAGCAGCGCAGAGGCGTCGCAATCGATATCCTGCGGCTTTGGCGCAAAAAATCCCTTTTTCTTCTGCTGTACCTCATCCCAGCCCAGGCCGACCATGATATTGTTTAAGCTGGCGTTGTCCTTGGTCAGGCTGATTTTTTGTCCCTTTTGTAAGCTGATAGACATGCTTTTTCTTCCCCCTTTTACTCTGTCTCCACGCCGTAGTTGGCGCAAAGGGCCGCCAGGCCGCCCTGATAGCCGCTGCCAATGGCGTTGAATTTCCATTCGCTGCCGTGCTTATAAAGCTCGCCGAAGATGACCGCCGTCTCGATAGAGAAATCCTCCCCTAAATCATAGCGCAGCAGCTCCTCGCCGTTGGCCTCGTTATAGATTCTAATATAGGCGTTTGAAACCTGCCCAAAATTCTGCCGGCGGTTATCTGCGTCGTAAATCGTAGCCGTAAAGGCGATTTTGGAGATATTGGCAGGCACCAGGCCCAGATTGACCTTGATTTGCTCATCGTCCCCCTCGCCTGCGCCAGTCCTGTTATCTCCCATATGGGTCACTGCGCCGCTGGCGTGATTGGTGTTGCCGAAGAAAAC
>DBGCIZ010000063.1:0-3028 GCA_048355355.1 Christensenellaceae bacterium
CCGCGGAAAAGCTCATCGAGGAGTTTATGCTCAAATGCAACGAGACGGTAGCGGAGGAGTATTTCTATGCGGAGCTGCCCTTCCTCTACCGGGTGCACGAGACGCCGGATAAGGACAAAATGCGGGAGCTGGCCATCTTTTTGAGCAACTTCGGCTATAAGCTCAAGGCTACGGGAGAGGTGAAGAGCGGAACGGTGAAGGCCATTCTGGACGCCTTTAAGGGCCGGGAGGAGGAGAACATCGTCAGCAGCGTAGTGCTGCGCTCCATGAAAAAGGCCCGCTACACGGAGGAGAACCTGGGGCACTTTGGCCTGGCCGCGCCAAACTACTGCCACTTTACCTCCCCCATTCGCCGGTATCCGGATTTGATGATTCACCGGATTATGAAGGAAAACCTGCACGGCGGCCTTTCAGAGCAGCGGATTGCCCACTACCGCCGTCTGTTGCCCGGGGTGGGCGAGCAGACCAGCCGGTGCGAGCGGGCCGCCATCGAGGCGGAGCGGCAGGTGGACGACATGAAGAAGGCCGAGTATATGACGGAGCACATCGGCGAGGAATACGACGGTATCGTCTCCGGCGTGGCATCCTCCGCCCTGTTTGTAGAGCTGGAGAACACGGTGGAGGGAGTGATCCCCCTCTCGGAACTGAAGGACGACTACTACGAGTATTTTAAAGAGCTTTACTGCGTCATCGGAAAGCGGAGCAAGCGCCGCATCAGCCTGGGGGACAAGGCCCGCGTCCGGGTCAAGAGCGCCAGCGCAGAGGAGGGCAGGGTGGAGTTTACTCTGCTGCGCCCCAACAAAAAGCTGGAGGTGCGCCGTCGGCCCCAGAGGAAGGCCACGCCTCGCAGCAAGGGAAAATCCAGAAGAAGGGCAGGAGGAAGAAAATGAAAAAGCGGGAAAAGCCGGCGGAGCGCTTTGCCGTGGCGTATGAGCAGCAAACGCTGACCAAAAGCTTTGAAATCCTGGTAGACCGGGAGACGGGCGTCAACTATCTCTTTTATTTAAACGGCTATGGCGGCGGCCTGACGCCCCTGCTGGATGAAAACGGCAGGCCGGTGGTGACCCTGCCGGAGGATAAGTAAACGAAAAGGGCGCGGCTCAAGGCCGCGCCCCGCTCTCCCCAGAAGGGGAGCTTTTTTTATTCGTCCATGAGGACAACAGGCTTAATCAAATCAGCCGGCTTGTCCTTCATGAGCATGAGGGCCTCCTCAATGCTGTCGAACCCGTGGAACCGATGGGTAATCAGCTTGGAGGTGTCCAGCCGGCCCGTGGAAATCAGGGAGGCAAGCTTCTCCATGCGGAGCCGTCCGCCGGGCATGAGGCCGCCGGCCACCGTCTTATGACCCATGCCGCAGCCCCATTCCGCTCTGGGCAGCTTCACATAGTCGCCCTCGCCCAGGTAGTTGACGTTGCCGATGATGCCGCCGGGCTTCAGGATTTTAATGGCCGTGATGAAGGTGTCGCAGTCGCCGCCGGCAACGATGACCCTGTCAACGCCCTTGCCGCCGGTCAAATCCAGAATCTGCTCGCCAATGTCGCCCTGCTTATAGTTGATGATATCCGTCGCGCCATATTCCTTGGCGATGGCCACGCAGTTGGGACGGGAGCCCACTGCGAACAGGCGGGACGCGCCGCGGAGCGCAGCCCCAGCCACAGACATGAGGCCTACCGGGCCGATGCCGATGACTGCCACGCTATCGCCAAACTGGACGTCCGCCAGCTCAACGCCGTGGAAGCCGGTGGGAACCATGTCGGAAAGCATGCAGGCGTCTGCCGGGTCTACGCCCTCGGGCAGCAGAGCCAGGTTGCCGTCTGCATCATTGACGTGGAAATACTCGCCAAACACGCCGTCCTTAAAGTTGGAGAATTTCCAACCTGCCAGCATGCCGCCGGAGTGCATGGAGTAGCCGGCCTGTGCCTCCAGAGAGTTCCAGTCCGGAGTGATAGCGGGGACGATAACTCTATCACCCGGCTTGAAATCCTTCACCAGAGAGCCGACCTTGTCCACAACGCCCACGGCCTCGTGGCCCAGAATCATGTTGTGGCGCTCGCCGATGGCGCCCTCCCAGACGGTGTGGATGTCAGAGGTGCAGGGCGCGATGGCGATGGGGCGGACGATAGCGTCCAGGGGACCGCACTCGGGAATGTCCTTCTCAATCCATCCAGTAGCGCCGATTTTCAGCATTGCATAGCCTTTCATTTGTAGTACCTCCTGTTTTTTATTCTTCCGCAGAGGCGGAGCATTTTTGTTATAATGTCCTGACATAAGTATTATATGTGAAAAAAATAACATTGTCAACCACTTTTTTCATGGCCCACGTATTTTTATTCTGGCAGAAATTCCGCCGGATTATTCCCGCAGGAAAATGGAAATCCGGCGGCGCATGTGGTATAATATTTCCCATGAGCAAATATGCTGAAATTATCGTAGACATTGCCCACAGCAACGTGGACCATAAATTTGACTATGCCATTCCCCCGGGGATGGAGGTCTCCCTGGGCAGCAGGGTGCGGGTGCCCTTTGGCAGGCTGCGCTCCCAGGGCTACGTCATCGGCTTGAAGGACGCTACAGAGTGGGACGAGGCAAAAATCCGCCCCATCGAAGCAGTGGTGGACGATTTCCCCGTGGTGACGGAGGAGCAGCTCCGCCTGGCGGAGTATATCCGGCGGGAGTATCACACGACCATGACCTTCGCCATCCGGCTCATGTTCCCCGCGGCGCTCAGGACGGAGCGCATCCGGGCAAAAAAAATCCGCATGATTGCCCTGGCCAACCGGGCAAGGGCAGAGGAGCTGCGGGTGGCCTGCTTCACCAAAAGCGGCGTGCTGCGGGCCAAAAACAGGCTGAAAACCATCGACACCCTTCTGGCGGGGGATGCTCCCTCGGCCGTGCTGGACGGCCCGTCCGTCCGCTATCTGCTGGAGGCGAGGGCCGCCAGGGAGTATTTTGCCGAGGGGCTTCGGGCCCCTTACGAGGCCATGGCCGCGGGGAAGGCAGAGGAATTTTCCCTGACGGCAGAGCAGCA
>DBGCIZ010000064.1:0-4488 GCA_048355355.1 Christensenellaceae bacterium
GCAGCGCTACGCCTCCCAGCGGCCCTGGCTCCATGTCCTCCGGCCGCACGGAAACAATAATGGCGCTGTTAGAGTTTTCCATATCCCGCTTAAAGTAGCTCATGCCGTTTACGGCCGTCATGCCCTCCTCTGTTGCCGAGCAGACGACTTCCCCGCCGGGGCACATGCAAAAGCTGTATACACCTCTATCCCCGCTTTTTGCCGTCAGCTTATAGTCCGCAGCGCCCAGCCTGGGATGGCCGGCATATTTGCCGTATTGGCAGCGGTCGATATACTCCCGCCGGTGCTCCACTCGGACGCCTATGGCAAAGGGCTTTTGCTCCATGGCGATGCCCCTGTCCCGCAGCAGCGCAAAGGTGTCCCGGGCGCTATGCCCAATGGCCAGAATCAGCGCATTGGTATCCATAGCAATATCCTGCCCATCCTTCCGGTAGATGATTCGGCAGACCTGGCCATCTGCCTCGTGAATATCCGCAAGCCTTGCGCCGTAGCAGATAGTTCCGCCCAGAGTTAGAATCTGCTGGCGCAGCTGCCGAACTACCTGGCGAATGACGTCCGTGCCCAGATGGGGCTTTGCCTGGTATTGAATGGCAGCAGGCGCGCCGCATTCCGCCAGAATGCGCAGCACCTCGGCTGCCTTTCCGTCTTTGTCCTTAATGCGCGTGGTCAGCTTTCCATCTGAAAAGGCCCCTGCTCCCCCCTCGCCAAAGCATACGTTGCTTTCCGGGTCGAGGGTTCCATCCTGCCGGAGCCTTTCAAAATCAGCGGTCCTCTCCTCCACGGGCTTGCCGCGCTCTAAAACGATGGGCTGATATCCCTCTCGCGCTAGCCCGTAGGCAGCAAAAAGGCCGCAGGGCCCCAGCCCCGCCACCACTGGCCTGCCACGCAGCTCCTGATTCCCCGGGGAAATCGCGACAGGCGCCCGCTCCGCTATGGGGGAAAATCCCCTTGCTAAAAGCTGCGCCTCATTTTCCACCTGGGCTGCTACCGTGTATTTCAAGGCAATGCTGCCCCGCCTCGCGTCGATGGATTCCCGCAAAATCTCCACGGGGCCTATGACGCGGGCGCTATATTGCTTTTTTATTTTGCCTGGCAACAGGGAAATATCCTCATCTAAGCCCAGGCTGATTTCGCGAAAAATAAACCTCATCTATTCTCCTAAAGGAAGCGGCTATTCCTACTCTATAGTGACGGTAACGCTGGCGACGCTGGTCGACACATTGCTGCTAGAAATGTTGGGTATGCTGTCTATCCGCACGGGCAACACATAGGTCCCCGCCTCTAAACCGCTCAAATCCACAGAAGCCCGGATGTCGTCGCTGGTCAAGTCGTTTACGGTGGAAATCCCGCCGCTCACTGTTACGTCCGTCCGCTCCGTATTCAGGGTGGCGGTCAGCCCGTCGCCCAGGTTGTCCATCTGAATGGCAAGGCTGCGGAACGTCCGTTCCGTTTGCTGCTCGGCAATCTGGACGTACACAGAAACCGTGCTGCCTGAAACAATGGTAACATCATCTATGGGCTGAATCTCCGTCCGCAGCAGCACAGACCGATCCGCCCCATTGGCATTGATAGGCTCCAGCTGGACGGAATCGATGCCCTCCAGCGCCTCCTCATCCCCCGCAATGCTGACCGTTTCGGGCGAGACCTGCGCCCCCACGACCTCATAGCCGGTCTGCACGTTGGTCACCAGCTCATCCAAAGCCGGGATTTCCACGGGGACGGTTTTCATCATCAAAACCTCCACCTCTACAATGACAGACGGCACGCTGCCATACAGGGAGTTTACAGTCAGCTGATTGCCATCGCTGTCCAGCAATGTTAGGAGATAGCTTCCCCGGACAGTGCTGGAGATGCCGTCCACCGGCACCTGGCAGACCACCTCGGAAACGCCTTCAATCTCGCTCTTGGCGCCCCGGATGGTGACAGTCTCCTCCATTGGCGTAACGCTGGAGATGTAATAGCCCTCCATCGCCTCTCCCGTCAGCTCGCAGCGGACAGGCACTTCCTTTTCCATCAGCTCATCCACTGTCAAATCAACGGTCTGTACAGAGGAACTGACCAGGTTTGCCCCGCTGACAGAGCACTCAATGGTCACATTGACCTCTACCTCTCCCGTGGTGTTGATGGTAGAAAGATCCACTGTGGCCGTAATAGTGTTTGCGTTAATTCTGGCGTGGGAGTTCTGCCCCGCCTCCATCACCACGTCCACCGTCTGCACCATATCGCTCAGCTCTACTGTCAAATCCTTGGCCCGCAGCTCGTCTACTCCCTCATACCGAATGGGAATATCCGTTACGGTCTTGGTGCGGATGGGGTTTTCCTCTGCCATCACATAGCTCCAAATAATAAAGGCAAAGATGATGGCAATAATTTTCAAGTGAAGATTTGTCTTTAAAATGCTCCAAAGAGCGTGAAAAAATCGTTTCACTTTTTCGCTCCCTTCCGCTTCAGCTTGTTGCCCAAAATCTGCACTGTGCCTTCTCTGCCAGTATAAATTTCATCCAGCAGCTTTCGGAGCGCCTTTCTGTCTAAATACCGGGTGATAGTTCCCTCGTGGGCCGTGGAGATAACCCCGGTTTCCTCTGAAACGATTAGGACGTGGGCGTCAGAAATTTCTGAAATTCCCAAGGCCGCCCGATGCCGCGTCCCCAACTCATTGGATATCTGCTTATTGTCGCTCAGGGGCAAAAAGCAACCCGCCGCCACAATGCTACTGCCCTTGATAATCATTGCGCCGTCGTGCATCGGGGAATTGGGGAAAAACACGTTTTCTATCAGCTCGCTGGAGACGGCAGCCTCCAGCAGCGTCCCGCTTTCGATGACGTCCCGCAGCCCTGTTTTATCTTCAAATACGACCAAAGCGCCGATTTTCCGTTTAGACATATTCAAAATGGCCCGCTGAATGGCCTCAATCGTCTCCTCAAAATCCTCGCTTGTGTTGTTAAAGGAAATGTCAAACAAACGGCCCCGGCCGATTTTTTCCAGCGCGCGGCGAATTTCCGGCTGAAATAGAATCACAATGAACACAGCCCCGGCATTGACTACGGAATTCAGCAGCCATGCAATGGTGGGCATGTGCAGCAACTCGCAGAGCTGGGCCACAATAATGATAACGCCCAACCCCTTCAGCACCTGAATCGCCCGGGTTTTGCTCGTAATCTTCAGCAAACTGTATATCACTATGGCCACCAGCAAGATATCCAATATGTCCAGCAGTGTGAAATGCTCGATACTCGTCTGGATGGCTTCAAAGAAATCCTGCAAATTCAAATTCAGCTGCTCCCACTCTCGTTAGTCTTGTTTGTGTCGTCAAAGCCTTTCGCAAATCAGCATGGCAAAATCGTCATGGACGTTTTTCATATGCCTGCGCCGCATCTTGGCGATAAACTCCTTCGCCTCGTAATGGTCGGAGGCAAAGCTTTCCTTCAGCTCCTGCTCCGATTGCTGCAGGGAATGGACGCTTAAAATGCCGTCTGTATAAAAGAGGATTCTGTCCCCCGGCGCCAGTACAGTCTGCCGCACCTCCCGCTCCGGCGCATCAAACCAGCGGCTTACCGGCAGCCCGCTCATATAAAGTTCCTGGACGCCTTCGCTCGTTTTTAAGATAGGCGCCACGCTGTGCCCCGCGTTGCACCAGTCCATCCGCCCCGTTTTACTATCAATGATTGCCATAAAAATCGTAATATAAGCGCTTTCCTCTGCGCCAACTGCCTGAAAGGCCCGGTCTAAATCCCGCAGCAGGTAAGCGACGGATACATTTTCCAGCCTGCTGAGAAGCTGGATTTCCTGCATGAGGAAAATGGTCAGCATGGCCGCACGCACGCCGTGCCCACTGACATCCGCCACGTATAGCAGAATCCGGCCGTCGTTGAGCAGGATGCAGTCGTAGGCATCGCCGCCGATGGCCTCGCAGGGATAAAAGCCATCGTAAAATACATATCCCGGGACATTTGGCATGTCCTTTTCCATCATGGAGCGCTGTAGCCTGCGGGCCATGCTGATATCCTGCATCATCTTGCCGTTGATTTTCAGCAGGCGCTCCCGAATGCGCACCATGTCCGTAATATCCCGAAATACTTCCACAGTGCCCATCAGCTTGCCGTCCTTATCGTTCAGCGGAGTAGCGTTGACGGAATAATGCCTCCCGTGAAAGGTGCGCTCTGCCGTAGCGCAGGCGCCGCCGCTTTCAAACTTGGCCTGGTCTACCACGCAGTTTTTGCATTTCTCCGTCTCTCCCCAGCATTCGTAGCACTTTCTGCCGACGCAATCTCCAAAGCTGTTTTTTAATGACTGATTGGCTAAGACAACATTCCCTTCCCGGTCTACGACGCGAACCAAATCCATCATCGCGTCCAGTATTGTGGCATAAAAGCTGTCGTTCCCATATTGCTTCATCATAAGCGTCCAGTCAATCCTCGTCTAAAATATGCTCCAAGCTCTCCAGTTCATTCAAGCACTTCGTCACAATCTCATTTTGCCTTAAAACCA
>DBGCIZ010000065.1:0-3953 GCA_048355355.1 Christensenellaceae bacterium
GGCACTGAGCATGCGCCGGTTTTTTTCAAAAATCCCTTCGCCCAGCATAACCAGGCCCTGTATCAATCCCCAAAGGGGCGCCATAAGCAGCAATTCATCCCACGCTATTACCTGAAACAGCTTGAGGATGGCCACAATCACAAACAGGAAGGAAACCGTCACCCCTGCAATAGAAAAAAAGCTGTTCGTCTTAAAAAAGATGGCAAGCCAGCTCGCCACACTGACTAAAAACACGATGAATAAAAAGAGAATGCTTCCGTTGGCCACTGTGGAAACCAAAATTCCCATCAGCAGATAAACCAACGACATCCCGCAAACTAAGCTGACCCAACCCTTCGATTTCTGCATATTCTCCCCCTAGGGCAATAGACTCGCCCAGGCACTCCCTGCGCCTGGCTGCATTTACGGGCTTAAAACAACATGCCCGCATATCTGTCCTATATTCTATCATAAATTTTGGCAGAGAACAATGCCTTGTTTTTTCCTACTCTCGCGGCTTTCCCTGGGCAGCCAGCTGCTTCAGCTTGGCAATAGCGTCCCGCAGGCCTCCCACGCTGTCAATCAAACCCTCCTCCACGGCTTGCTTGCCGATGAGGACGGTGCCCGTGTCGTCTGCCAGCTGGTCTGTATTGTTCATCAGCGCCTTAAACCGGGCCTCTTCTATTTGCGAGCTTTCGCAGACAAATCGAACGATGCGCTCCTGCATTTTTATGTAGTATTCAAAACTTTTGGGCACTGTGATGAATACGCCGGACATCCGCAACGGATGAATGGTCATGGACGCCGTAGGCACAATAAACGAATAGTCTGCGCTGACCGCCAAAGGCACGCCGATGCTGTGCCCTCCTCCCAAAACCAGCGAAACCGACGGCTTGCTCATGCCGCGAATCAGCTCCGCAATGGCAAGCCCTGCCTCTACGTCCCCGCCCATGGTGTTCAAAATAATGAGCAACCCCTTGGCCCGCTCATCCTGCTCCAGCTCTGTCAAAATGGGAATGACATGCTCGTATTTGGTGGTTTTCGATTGATTGGAAAGCTGGTTATGCCCTTCTACCTGCCCAATAATATTTAGAATTTTGAAGGGGCTGCCCTGCTCTGCGCCGCCCAGCTCTACAATGTCGTCAATCCTATCCTGTTTGTTTTCCATATCCTATCCCTCTCTGGTGAAATGTTGTGCGGCGTCAGGCCGCCTAAGAAATAATTTCTTCAAGGGACTGCTTTTTATACAAAACCAGTTGAAATTTTCCCCTTTTTTTGATAGGATGATATATGACAACTTAAAGAATTGGAGGAACCTATGCAGACCTATACCTGGAAATTTGACGACAGATTTTCCGTCACTACTGACATGACCGGCCTTGATTTAGAGGCAATGGCCCAGCTCATCGACGAGCACGATTGGACGGTTCGCTCTCGCCCCCATGAAATGACCGTGGAAGCCATTAAAAATTCCCTGACCTTTGCTGTGTTGGAGGATGGCAAAAAGCCTGTTGGCTTTGTCCGCCTGGTGACCGACTATGTTACCATGGCTTACGTGACTGATGTCAACATTTCTAAGGCATACCAGGGGCTTGGCCTCTCAAAATTCATGTTTCAGTGCGTTTTCCAGCATCCCTGTCTGGCTAAAATCCGTCGGGTCAACCTGCAAACCCCGAATGCCCACGGCCTTTATGCTAAATTTGGTTTTAAACCTGTCTCCGACCCGGATGAGCTGATGGAGCGGCTTACCTCTTATGAGGAGGCCTACGCAGATTACCGCCAAAGGCACGCCAAATAAAAAAGCCTAAGCCCGCCGCTGGCGGGCTTTTTTCTATCTGGTCACAAAAAAACCGCTCCGGCGTTTTACCTGAGCGGCTCCTTTTCTGAAACGCAGGCCGCGCCCTTTTCCTCATAGCGGATCAGGGCCCGCGCCTGGTCTATGCTTTGGAATATCCCCGCCCCCGTCATGCCAAACAGGGCCGCGCCATGAGCCGCCTCCTCTGTATGAAGCGGGATTTCCATCGTCATGCCGAACTGCTGCTCCAAAGCCCTTCGCAACAGCCTGTTTTTTCGGATTCCGTTGCCGGCGCCAATCAGATGGGCCGGCTTCTTTCCCGCCAGCGCCCTCATCTCCTGGTAGAGCCCGTAAAGCTCTCCCGCTATGCCGCGGATTGTGCCGCGAACAAAGGCTGCCGGCGTAAAATTATCTACCCCGATTCCCGTAATGCTACCCCGCAGGGACGGATCCGACCTTGTCCCCGCGAATCGCGTGTCAAAGGCCAGCGGCTCGGCTTCCTCTGGCTGAGCGGCTAACCTCTCCATAGCCGCATACAACCTCTCCTCTGTTGGCGCCTCAATCATGTGCAGCACGCTACGGAAGAATTCCTCTAGCATTGCGTAGGCTCTGCCCCCGCACAGGGAATTACCCGCCAGCAGAAATCTATCTGCCGTCAACGGCCGCAGTTCGATGCTGCCTCCTATTTTCACCAACGGAGCAGTGTAGGAAACCTGGCCCCCGGTGCCGACATTGAGGAGCACGCTGGTCGCGTCCTCCTGCACGGCGCCGATAAAGCTGGCCTGATTGTCCCCCAGGGCTATGCTGACGGGGATATCCCCCTCTGCATAGCCCAAAACCATCGCTTCCCTCTCAACCCTTGGCAACAGCCGGTTTTCTACGCCGAAGCAACCCTGCTCCAAATCAAAGCAGCCCAGTCCGGCAGCATTGGAGCTGTGCATCACAGGCTCCTTTCGCCCAGCCAATGCCATGGCAATATAATCCGCAATGGTGCATAGGGACACCGCTCCCTCCGGCACCAGGCCATTTTGCACGTTGTATTCGTGCGTCACGCTGCCAAAGCCTGTCGCCAGAGCATAACCCGTCTTGCGCGAGAGCTGTTCCGCATAGGTTTCGCCGTCCTTCGCCACGTCTCCCCTGCCATCCTGCCAGGTATATAGCGGGCTCAGGCTTCTTCCGTCCCGCCCCAGGTAAACGATGCCATGCATCTGCCCCGTTACGCCGATTGCTCCGATTCCCTGCAGGCGCTCTGTCATCTGGCCCAGCAGCTCGCGCACCTGGTCCAGAATCTCCTCTGGGGGCTGTGCTCTTTCCCATGGGTTGGGCGACGCTAGAAACTGAGGCGTCTTAGCGGAAAGAGACGCTTTGACCTGCCCGCTCTCCGCATCCACTGCCACAGCGCAGGTCGAGGTCGTCCCGATATCGATTCCTATGCCGACCACGCTCTCACCTCGTCCACGCCTCTCTCAGGAAGCGCACGGAATCCGCCGCCATCTGGTCCATCTGCGCCACAGTTGCCCCGGCGGAAAGGTCTCTCCAAACCTTTACCTCCTGGCCAATCTGGCCGCCCTCCATAATAAAGGGCTCCATCACAACCGTGCCATCATAGCCGATTTCCTGCAAGGCGCCGCCGATTTCATCCCAGGGTAGCCGCCCCTGGCCGGGCAGCCTTCTGTTGGCCTCGCCAACGTGAAGATGCCCCAGCAGCTCGCCTGCCGTCAAAATGGCCTGGCGGAAGCTGTCCTCTTCTATGTTCATATGGAACGTGTCCAGCATGACCTTAACATTATCCTCACCCACATCGTGAATGAAATCCACGCATTCCTGCGCTGTGTTAATTAAATAGCCCTCAAACCGGTTCATTACCTCCAGCCCGATGGTAATGCCATACTCCTGGGCAATGCGGGCGGCCCTTGCCGTTCCCTCCACAGCTCTCGCCCTGGTTGCCGGCTTGTCCACTGGCTTAGAATAATCCACAGGCCAATAGGTATAAAGCGCGCCGCCAATATAGCGGATGCCCGCGGCCTCCATCTTTTCAAACCTGTTGCGATACATTTTCAGACCGTTTTCTACCACTGCCGGGTCGTCGGAGGCCACATCCTCGTCCGCCTGAGGGCCATAGCCCGCCGTCAACAGGATGCCGTTATCCTCTGCGGCCTGTTTCAGCTGCTTCATCTCC
>DBGCIZ010000066.1:0-5922 GCA_048355355.1 Christensenellaceae bacterium
TGTGGCTACGCCTTTCTAACCTCGCTGAACGGCTTTCTCAACGCTCTTATTATGCAGCTTCATAATGTGGGGCTTCCCATCAATTTCGGCATCCCTCGCGGCATCGGCTCGGTTGCTTATGCTATTATTGCCTTTGTTTTGGGTCTGGTTATCGAAGCTACCTCCGTCGAGGTAACATTACCTGTCTCCATCGCAATTGGTATTCTTGCGATCATATGCGTTCTTTCTGTTCCCCGTCCTGATCGCGTAGTTCAGCAATGTGGCCTTACTCCACCGGTAGAGCCCTCTCGCCAGGTTTCTATATTGACTATGTTGAAATCCAACAAAATTCTGGTTTTTCTCATGCTTGCCACTACGCTGACTTTCATCGGCCAATCTGTTTTTTACACTTTTCTTATTCGTGCCGTGGAAAACGTCGGCGGCAATACCGCTGATTTAGGCACCTGCTACCTCATCAATTCCAGCTTTGAGCTGCCTACGCTGTTTCTGGCTTCGCTGCTATTAAAGCGGTTTTCCAGCAAGGGGATTTTAACCGTGTCCTTCCTCGTTTTCTTTCTCCGGTCGCTGACGTTGGCTCTGGCCCCGTCCATCGAGGTAGTATACCTTTCCTGCGCTATGAGTATCGGTGGCCTGGGGTTGTTTGGCTTTGCCTCTGTCTATTTCGTCAACGAAATCGTCCCGGCCAGCCAGCAGGTTCGCGGTCAATCCCTGGTATCTCTATGTTCCATCAGTGGTATTAGCTCAATCATTAGCTCCCTTATGAGTGGCGTTGTATTAGATCAGTTTGGCGTCCCGGCGCTTCTCTTTCTCTATGCCGGCTTCTCCCTCCTGGGCTTTGTCGTCATGCTCTATGTGGGGCGTCTCCACCGCAGGCGCCTCCTGGCCGAGGGACAATAAGCCCTCTCGGCACACATTGCTATTTTCGCGTATTTTTGCGCATATCTGGCTATGTGTGTCTTGCAATGCGCTTTTCTTCGCATCATAATTGAGTTGTTTCCCAGGAATATGGAAAAATCCTTTTCGATGAATCATTTTTTATTCTGTTGATTAGTTAGGAGGATCGCTATGAATGGGTTGAAAGCCATTATCCGCAGAATCAACGTCAATTTTGCCTTCGCCCAGGGTACCTATTGGACGGGCTATTGCGCCTATGCCTGTTTTGCCACCGTTTTTTTGACTGGGCGCGGTCTGTCGGATACTCAAATTGGCACCGTCATATCGTCGGCCGCCGTGGGCTCCATCCTGCTGCAAACATTGCTTTCCAGCTTTTGCGATAAACATCCCGCGATCCCTTTAAAAAGAATCGGCAGCATTCTCCTTAGCATTGTCATTGGGATAGCGGCCATATTGTATCTAGTCCCCGCCTCAGTCTCCTTTGTCATGGCGCTGTATATCGTTGGCTATGCCTGCGCCGCCAGCCTCAACGGTTTCCTCAACTCTATTATGATGCAGCATAACAATCTTGGCCTGCCCGTTAATTTTGGCATTCCCCGGGGTGTTGGCTCTATTTCCTACGCCGTCATGTCCTTTGCGCTGGGCATGGTCGTCGAGCATACCTCTCCTGAGATCACCATGCCCTTCACCGTGGCCCTCTGCGCTGCGGCTGTCCTCAGCATCGCTTTGATGCCGCGCCCGGATCGGGTATCTGTCCAATACCAACTTTCTCCTGCTGCTTCTCCCGCTGAAAAGCCCTGCTCTACTTTCCAAATGCTTCGGCGCAATCCCCTTCTCGTCCTTTTGTTGCTTGCCATTATCTTTGCCTTTACAGGCCAGTCTGTACTGATGTCCTTTTTAATCCGCGCCATTGAAAATGTTGGCGGCAGCGCCGCCGACCTTGGTACCTGCTTCCTGCTCAGCGCAGGGCTGGAGCTTCCCGCCATGTTGCTCTCCCGGCCTTTGCTTAAAAAGTTCGGCAGCAAGCGGCTGCTGACCGTCTCCTTTCTCGCCTTTTTCTTAAAATCTCTGGCGCTGGCCCTTGCCCCGTCTATCGGGTTTATCTACGCCAGCAATGTATTTTGTATCTTTGCCATGGGGCTGTTTGGCTTTGCCTCTGTCTATTTTATCAACAGCATTGTGTCCTCTACGGAAAAAGTGCGTGGGCAGTCTCTGGCTTCGCTCTGTGGCTCCGGCGGCATTGGCACGGTCATTGGCGCTCTTCTTGGCGGCATGATTATGGATTCCCTGGGGATTACTGCCCTCCTGTTTATCTGCGCTGGATTTTCCCTTATCGGCTTTCTGTTTGCCCTGCTGGTCAGCCGTCTGCATACCCGCCAATCCAGGGCTTTTGCGGCAGCCTCGTCCGGCGAAGCAATCCCCCCCTGTAAATCATGCCGAATTTTATGAAAATAACTATTGACATAGCAAAATAAAGCGGATATAATAGGAACAGTCGCACGGAATCATATTCCGTGCATAAATATGGCGGCATAGCTCAGTTGGCTAGAGTACTCGGTTCATACCCGATTGGTCGTAGGTTCGAATCCCACTGCCGCTACCACATCGCGAGGAACTTCGCGGCAGTTATCCCACCTGAAAAATCAGGTGGGATTTTTGCAGCTTCGCTATCGTTCCTCTGCCGCAAAAAGTCACGCTGCACCTTCGCCGCTCTCTGCAAGCGGGCTTAGCTTCGGCTTGCTGCCAACTTTTTGTGGGGAATCGTTCAAAAAAATCATATTATCAATGGTAAGCACTTGGGAATTGGGTTCGCTCGTTCCGATTTTTTATTCTTCATTTCCGCCATCCGCTCCTTTTCCTATCGTTCTGCAAAAGCTCGCCTAGCGTATATTCAATTCCCCCTTGCAGGCATGCGCAAGACGTTCCCCCCTGCCTCCCACTTCCTTATCGTTTCCCTCGCCTCTTTTTTATGCTGCCAGCGCCTATGGCCAGCAGTTTCCTTTTCTGTTTTATCGCATCTTTCGTCCAGTCTATACGGCTAGCACCAAAATCAAACAGACTGGGAATCAGCCGTTTTTTCTCCCAGTCTGTTTTTCGTGATGGCGCATGTATCGCCGTATCCTACCAGGCCCGCTTGATTTGCCTTACCATTGGTTAAAACTGCAAACCTCCTCCAACGGTTTGCGCACTTTTTTGAATGCCGGCTGTTTTTCTGCCGCGTAGCCTACCGCCAAAATGAGGCGAACCTCCGTGCCAGACGGAATCCCAAAATAGCGCTCCATTTTTTCCTGGTCATTGATTCCCAAGAGGCAGGTGGCGAGGCCCAGCTCCATGGCCTGGTGGCACATGTTCATGGCCGCCGCGCCGATATCTCCCTGCGCAAAGCGCTGCGTCGTTTTATAATGGCTGATCACGGCCGGCATGACCTTAGCCTCCACCTCGCACAGAACAATAAAGGCGGGAACCTCCTTCCTCCAGGGGCAACCGGTATGCCCATTCTCCACCACCAACGCATCACAGAGCCGCTCCTTTGCCTGAGGCTCGTCTACTACAATAAATTTCCATGGCTGCGCATTGCAGCCGCTCGGCGTCAACCGGCCTGCCTCCACCATTTTGAGCAGCATCTCCCTCGGCACGGGCGTTTCCTGATAAGCCCGGAAGCTTCTGCGGGTTGCCATCATTGTAGCAAAATCCATAAGACTCTCCTCCATCAGAACAGTTTTTATTTTCCTTTCGCTATATGATAGCATTATCCTATCGATTCATCAATAGAAGAAGCCATGTCCTGTTGGACGCCTGGAATCCTGGGCTTCTGCTTTATCTGCCCACCGTCATTGCTGCAAATTCCATCGTTCGATGACTGCCTTTAATTGAGCTGCGGAGTCCTCCAGCGCCTCCCTCTCCTGCCTGCTGAGCGGAATTTCCAACAGCTTCTCTACTCCCTTACTGCCTACAATGGAGGGGATACTCAGGCACAGCCCCTTTAAGCCGTATTCTCCATCCAGCACTACGGAAATGGGCAAAATGGAATGCTCGTCTTTTACGATGCTTTCTGCAATCCTTGCGACTGCCATGGCAATGCCGTAATAGGTGGCTCCCTTTCGCTGAATAATTTTGTAGGCACTGTCCCGGACGCTTTCATAAATCCGCTCCATGGATGCGTCATGGTCGAAATATCCCTGAATTTCGCAGAAATGGTCCAAGTCAATGCCTGAAACATTTGCCCCGCTCCAGACGGCCAACTCGCTATCCCCATGCTCCCCAATGATGAAGGCGTGGATACTCCTGCCGTCTACCGAAAGGTGCTCTGCCAACAGCTGCTTTAGCCTGGCAGTGTCTAACACGGTTCCGGAGCCAATTACCCTGCGGGCCGGATATCCCGAAATCAAATAGGCCGCATAGGTCAGCACATCCACCGGGTTGGATACCACCAGCAATATCCCCTCGAAATTTCTGCGCACAATTTCTGGAATGATTTGCTGAAAGATAGCTACATTTTTATCAATCAAATCCAGCCGGGTCTCTCCTGGCTTCTGGTTCGCCCCCGCTGCGATAATCAGCAGCGCACAGTCCGCAATATCGTCATAGGTCCCGGCGTAAATATCCATGCTGGCCGTATAGGGTAGGCCGTCGCTCAAATCCATTGCCTCTCCCTCTGCCTTTGCCCGGTTCGCGTCGATAAGCACCATCTCAGAAAACAGTCCTCGCTGCATCAGGCTGAATGCACAGGATGCCCCTACAAAGCCGCAGCCGATAATCCCCGCCTTTCTTGGGTTCATTGTTTCACGCTCCTTTGTTTTTTTCTATAGTATCGCCTGCTTCTCCCCAATTCTTCCCCATTTTTCTGATTTTCTGGGAAAGGAGCGCACAAAATTTCCTTACTGTAGTATACTAAAGGTGTCTCTGGCGAGTATCCGTCATGGGACAAGCATATTTCAAACAGAAAGGAGCCTTTATGCAGTATCCCTATCTTAAAAATCTGAATCATGAGCAGGTGTTGACCCTGGCCTCTCTGGTAGACATTCGGCCTGGCGAAATCGCCAGCAAAACCCTGGCGCAAAATAAAGCTGTCAGCCTTACTCTCTTCGCCTTCGACCAGGGCGAAGAAATCAGCACCCACGATTCCACCGGCGACGCCATGGTTATCGTCTTGGAAGGTGTGGGGCAATTTACGGTAAACGGCGTCGATTATGTCCTCCAGGCTGGAGAAACTCTGGTTATGCCTGCGAAAAAGCCTCACTCCGTCTTTGCCCGCCAGCGTTTTAAAATGCTTCTTATCGTCGTCTTCCCCTTCGAGACTTGAGCAGCTTGCGAGGCGGTCCCGTCCGCCTCCTGCTCTCAAATTTCTATTTTTATTGACAACATATTGACAATGTCCTGGATTGTAGCTATAATTTGCTCTGGATAATGTTCCAAGTGCTCAGTAACATGAGGTAAAAGGAAATCGGGTGCAAATCCCGAGCGATCCGGTCACTGTGAACGGTTAGCAAACCACAAAATGCCATTGCGAAAGTGAGAAGGCGTGGGGAGCGATGAGCCGCCAGCCAGGAAGCCTGCTTGGAATAGTAAATGATAGTACTTCCGAAGAAAGTATCCTATCGTATTTTGTGTTAGGTTTTTTTACCTTAACGTCAGAGTATATCTGCCTGTCTTCGGAAGAAGGCAGGCTTTTTCTTTGGGAGCAGAAAGGAGACGAGGGTCATGTAAAAAGCAAGGCTATCCCAAACAACAAGATATCGATAGAAAGGAAAAGTTAAGATGAAAAAAATTATCAGTATTTTACTCGTTCTCTTGCTCATGCTGAGCGTAGCGGCCTGTGCCGCGCCTGCCGACAGCTCGCCGGCTGCTTCCCCGTCCAATGCTGCCGAGACAGAAAGCGCCCCAGCAGAGACTACAGCAGCAGCTCCCTCTTCTGAGGCATCTGCCTCCACCGAAGTAGAAACCCATGTCGTTACCGACTATCTAGGCAGAGAGGTAGAGCTCCCCGTCAATTTAACCAAGGTTTGCGTCAATGATTCCTATAATATG
>DBGCIZ010000067.1:0-2775 GCA_048355355.1 Christensenellaceae bacterium
GGTCCCCGCTACAGTCCGGCTGTACGATTATTTGCTTCTCCCGGATGATGGCATGGATAAGGACTTTGTCGACCGGTTCAACGAAAACTCTCTAGAGGTTCTGGATTCCCTTCTGGAGCCACATATTGCAGACTATCAGCCGGGAGACCAGCTTCAGCTGATGCGCATGGGGTATTTTTGCTGCGATGCAAAGGAATTCTCCCCAGAACATATTGTCCTCAACAAAATCGTCGGCTTAAAGGACAGCTTTTCACAGACTCTGAAATAAGGAGGCAGCTATGAAGGTAAGAACTAGATTTGCACCCAGCCCAACGGGCTATCTCCATATCGGCGGACTGAGAACCGCCCTTTACGCCTGGCTTTTTGCCAGAAAACACGGCGGGCAGTTCATCCTGCGTATTGAGGATACGGACCGGAACCGTCTGGTAGACGACGCCTGCCAGATTATTTACCGCACCATGAAGGACACCGGCCTGGTTTACGATGAGGGCCCGGATGTCGGCGGCGATTATGGCCCCTATATCCAGAGCCAGCGCAAGGATATCTATCAAAAATACGCCAAACAGCTGGTAGACATGGGCGCAGCCTACTACTGCTTCTGCACCAAGGAGCGTCTCGAGGCGCTGCGCAATTCGTCGGAGCAGAAGGACGGCTTCCGTTACGATAAGCATTGCCTTTCCCTTTCCAAGGAGGAGGTGGAGCGTCGTCTGGCAGCTGGGGAGGAGTATGTCATCCGGCAAAACATCCCCGACGAGGGAGAGACCACCTATGAGGATATGATTTACGGGAAGATTACCGTCCCCATGAGCGAGCTAGAGGATAATATCCTTCTGAAATCCGATGGATGGCCCACCTACAACCTGGCCAACGTAATCGACGACCATCTCATGGGTATCACCCATGTTATTCGTGGCATCGAATATTTGTCCTCTACGCCTAAATACAATCTGCTGTACGATGCTTTCGGCTGGGAGAGGCCCGCTTATATTCACCTTCCCCCTGTGATGAAGGATAAATCCCGCAAGCTTTCCAAGCGCCATGGCGACGCATCCTATGAGGATTTTATTGCCAAGGGATATTTAAAGGAGGCGATTTTAAACTATATCGCCCTATTGGGGTGGAGCCCTGCCGGTGAACGGGAAATCTATAGCTTGGAGGAGTTGGCCCAGGTGTTCGACCTTTCCGGCATCAGCCGCTCCGCTTCGATTTTCGATGTAGACAAGCTAACCTGGATGAACGGCGAATATATCCGCATGCTCTCCCCGGAGGACTTCCAGGCCCGCGCCACGCCTTATATTCACGAGGCGATTGGCGACGGCTTTGACGAGGCCCTCATCTGCCGCCTGATTCAGCCGCGGCTTGAGACATTGAACCAGATTGGCGAAAAAATCGGCTTCTTGCGGGAGCTGCCCGACTACGACATCTCCCTCTATACCAATAAAAAAATGAAGACCGACCCTGGCAGCTCTTTGGATATCCTGCGGCAGGTTCTTCCCGTTTTTGAGGCGGCAGAGGACTTCTCCTCTCCTGCCCTGTATGAAAAGCTGGTCGCGCTGGCGGAGTCCCTGGAGATGAAAAACGGCAAGGTGCTCTGGCCCGTCCGCATTGCGTTAGCAGGCGTCTCCGTCACCCCGGGCGGTGCTACGGAAATCGCAGAGCTTCTGGGCAAGGAGGAGTCTCTGCGCCGCCTTCAGATTGGTATCGAGAAGCTGGAGGCACCCGCCAATTAGGAAAAAACCCTTGCATCTGCCGGGGTTTGATGCTATAATATACAAGCATCCTTGCGCCGGGGTGCTATTTCCGGCGCCAATAGACCAAAAGGAGGTGAACCAGCATGAACAGCTATGAAGCACTGTACATTGTGAAGCCTGATATGGAGGATGAAGCAAGAGCAGCCCTGATTTCCAGATTTGCCGAAATTATCGCAGCCAATGGCGGCGAGGTAGAGGCTACGGAAGAATGGGGCAAAAAGCGGCTTGCTTACCCGATTAACTATATCAACGAAGGCTACTATGTGCTCGTCAATTTTAAGGCTCCTGCAACGCTCCCTATCGAGCTTGAGAGAAACTTTAAAATCAGCGAGGACGTCATGCGTTTTATGGTCATTAAGAAAGACGCGTAACCCAGGAGAACTATTATGAATAAAATCTTCATCATCGGACGGCTGACAGCTGAGCCTGAAAACAGAACGACCCCTAACGGTATTTCCGTTACCACCCTTCGTGTGGCGGTAAACCGCCGGATGAACCGGGATCAGACGGATTTTTTCAATGTGGTCACCTGGCGCGGCCTGGCGGATAACTGCGCAAGATATCTCGTCAAGGGGCAGCAGGTTGCTGTAGAAGGCGAATTGCAGATGCGCACCTACGAGGCCAAGGACGGCACAAATCGGACGGCTGTAGAAATTCAGGCAGATAATGTAGAATTTCTGGCCAAGCCTGGCGAATCCAGAGGAGGCTCTGGGGCAGCGCCGGCGAAACCTAAGCAACAGCCCGTGCCATCTGATGAGGGGGATATCTTCGCTTCTGAAATGAGCGGCGTGCTTGTGGAGGACGAAGAACTGCCGTTTTAATAGTAGCGGCTCATTCTTATGAAAAGGAGGATTCTGTCATGGATGAAAAAGTGACAAGGAAGCCGAGAGGTCCCAGGCGCCCCAGAAAAAAGGTCTGTGCGTTCTGCGCCGAGAAGGCAACCAGTATAGATTACAAGGATGTTGCAAAGCTCAGAAAGTTCATTTCTGAAGGAGGCAAAATTGCTCCCCGCCGTGCTACCGGT
>DBGCIZ010000068.1:0-5004 GCA_048355355.1 Christensenellaceae bacterium
CATCCTGAAGATGGATTGAGGTGTTTTGATGGAGGCCATCGGGCTTTATATTCACATCCCCTTTTGCAAAAGCAAGTGTGGCTATTGCGACTTTACCTCTTTTGCCGGGCAGGAGGCCCGGATTGGGGAATATATCGACGCTGTTATCGAAGAGGCCGGGCGCTATTCCGGCCTTTTGGCTGAGACGGTGTTTCTCGGCGGCGGCACGCCGGCCGTGCTGCCGGAGGGGGAGATGACCCGCCTGATAGAGGGCGTTCGCAGGCATATCCCCATTCAGCCGGGGGCGGAGTTTACCATTGAGGTGAACCCCAACTCCGTCACCGGCGAAAAGCTCAGGGAATACAGGGCCCTTGGGGCAAACCGAATCAGCATGGGCCTTCAGTCTGCCGACGGCGGCCTGCTGAAGGCCATTGGCAGAACCCATACCTACGAGGATTTTCTCGAGGCCATCCAGCTGACGAGGGAGGCGGGAATTGAAAACATCAATGCAGACGTGATGTATTCCCTGCCGGAGCAGACGGTGGAGCAGGTGGCAGACACGGTGAAAAAGGCGGCTGCCCAGCCCCTGACTCATATCTCTGCCTATGCCCTCAAGCTGGAGCGGCGGACGCCCATGTATGGGGCAAGCCAGCCCGACGAGGATACGGACCGAGAGATGTTTCACACAGCCAAAGCGCTTTTGGAGGAGCGGGGCTTTCTACGCTATGAAATCTCCAATTTTGCGAAAGAGGGCTATCAGTGCCGCCATAATTTGAAATATTGGCGGGTGGAGCCCTATCTGGGCTTAGGGCTGGCGGCCCATTCCATGCTGGGGGGCAGCCGTTTCGCCAATACGGACAGCCTGAGCGCCTACTTGAAGCGGCTCAAAAGGGGGAAGAGCCCCCAGGTAACCCGGGAGGAGGTCAGGGACGGCCTGGGCGAGCGGGTCATGCTGCAAACCAGGCTGACAGAGGGTATGGAGGCGTCGGCTCTGCCCGCCAGCCCTGCGGTGCAGCAATGCCTGGGCATGCTGGAGCGAAACGGCCTGATTCAGGCGGGGGAGCGCATCGCCCTGACCGACAAGGGGATGGACGTGCAGAACGCCATAGTGGTGGCCCTTTGGGACGCCATGGAGGAGAAGAGGTAAGCGATGGACTGGATTTTGGAGACAGAGCGCCTGGGCCTGCGGGAGATGACGGCGGAGGACTTGCCCGCCCTCAAGCTGATTTTGCAGGATGAAGAGGTCATGTACGCCTATGCCCACGCCTTTTCCGACCAGGAGGCGGAGGACTGGCTCCTCCGCCAGCAGGCCCGGTACCGGCGGGACGGCATCGGCCTTTGGGCGGTGGTGCAGCAAGAGACGGGGGAGATGATTGGCCAGTGCGGCTTGACCTGGCAGGAGATTCCCGGGGAGACCGTGCTGGAGGTGGGCTACCTGTTTCAAAAGCGGTTTTGGGGCCAGGGCTTTGCGACGGAGGCGGCCCGGGCGTGCCGGGAATACGCCTTTGAGCAGCTGGGGGCGGAGGAGGTATATTCCATCATCCGGGAAAACAACCTGCCCTCCCAGAGAGTGGCCCGGCGCAACGGCATGGAGGTGCGGGGCAGCTTTGTAAAGCACTATTGGGGCCAGGATATGCCCCATCTCATCTTTTCCGTCAAAAGATAGGTTTTTCTGCCGCCTCGTGTAACATTTTTGCCGGAGGGGCGCGGCCGTTTAGTTGCAATCCCAGGTTGGCCGCGTTATAATTTGAGTAAACTCATTTCCTAGGGGGACTACCATGGACTTATTGACGATGTGCCAGGGAGCCAAAAGGGCTGCCTATGAGATGAACTCTCTTTCTACGAGGGTAAAGAACGACATTCTGTTGGCCATGGCAAAGGGCCTGCGGGCCTGCGCACCGGCGATTTTGGAGGCCAACAAAAGGGATTTGGCCGAGGCGGAGGCCAGGGGGAAATCCAAGGCCCTGCTGGACCGTCTGGCGCTGAGCCAGGCGCGGATTGACGGCATGGCCTCTGGTCTGGAGCAGGTTGCCAAGCTGGCGGACCCGGTGGGCGAGGTCATGGGGGGCGAGACGCGCCCCAACGGCCTGCGGATTGTGAAAAAACGGGTGCCGCTGGGCGTGGTCGGCATGATTTACGAGGCCCGGCCCAATGTGACAGCGGACGCTGTGGGCCTCTGCATCAAGACGGGCAATGCGGTCGTCCTGAAGGGCGGCAGCGACGCCATCCATTCCAACCAGGCTGTGGCGGAGGCCCTGATGCAGGCGGGAAGAGAGGCAGGGTTGCCGGAGGGCGCTGTCAACCTCATAGAGGATACCTCCCGCGCCGCTGCGGAGGCTCTGATGAAGATGAACGGATATGTGGATGTGCTCATCCCGAGAGGCGGCGCAGGGCTGATTCAGTCTGTGGTGAAAAACGCCACAGTGCCCGTCATTGAGACGGGGACGGGCAACTGCCACGTGTATGTAGACGAGGGCGCCGATTTGGATATGGCGGCGGACATTGTCGTCAACGCAAAGACCTCGCGGCCCGGCGTTTGCAACGCAATCGAGACGCTGCTGGTCAGCGAAAAGGTGGCGGATGCCTTTTTGCCCCGCATCATTCAAAGGCTGCGGGAGAAGGATGTGGAAATCCGGGGCTGCGAAAGGACCTGCGCCTACGAGGGCGTCATTCCCGCCACAGAGGAGGACTACGCCACGGAGTTCCTTGACTATATCATCGCCGTCAAGGTGGTGAAGGATGTGGAGGAGGCTGTCCGCCATATTAATCAATACGGAACCAAGCATTCGGAGTGCATCGTCACCCCGTGGCTGAAGAACAGCGAATATTTCCAGGCAAACGTAGATGCCGCCGCGGTTTACGTCAACGCCTCCACCCGCTTCACAGACGGAGAGGAATTCGGCTTTGGCGCGGAAATCGGCATCAGCACCCAGAAGCTCCACGCCCGGGGCCCCATGGGCCTGCGAGAGCTGACCACCTATAAATACCTGATTCACGGCGAAGGGCAGATTCGCTAAATGCAGTATGCCAAGGTGCGGCGGGCCGTTTTTTTGGAGCGGCCCAACCGTTTTATTGCCAGATGCCGCCTGGACGGCGAAGAGGTAGTCGCCCACGTGAAAAACACGGGCCGCTGCCGGGAGCTGTTGGTGCTGGGCGCCGTCGTGCTGCTGGAGGACTGCCCCAAGCCGGGGCGCAAGACGCGGTATTCCCTGGTGGCGGTATATAAGGGGCCGCTGCTGATTAATATGGATTCCCAGGCGCCCAATCAGGCGGTGGCCGAGGCGCTGGGCCGCGGGCTGCTGGACTTTGCGGACGGCTTTGCCCGGGAAAAGACCTTTGGCGCATCCCGCTTCGATTTTCTTCTGACAAAGGGCGGGGAAACGGCGGGCTATTTGGAGGTGAAGGGCGTGACTCTGGAGGAGGACGGCGTGGCCATGTTCCCCGACGCGCCGACGGAGCGGGGCGTGAAGCACACGGAGGAGCTGGAGGCGGTGGCTGCCCAGGGGCTTTTTGCCGGACTTCTGTTTCTGATTCAGTTTTCGCCGTGCCGCTATTTTACGCCAAACCGGGGGACGCATCCCGCCTTTGCGGATGCAGTGGTCCGGGCGGCGGAGCGGGGTGTGGCCGTGCTGGCCTATGATACGATAGTGACGGAGGATTCCATGACATTGAGAGAGAAGGTCGAGGTCGTGCTATGATTTCAATGGAAAGCCTGCGGCCCGTGACGGTTTCAGAGGTAAACGGCTATCTGAAGGACAAGCTGGATGGAGACGACGCCCTCAGGATGCTTTGCGTAGAGGGGGAGGTCTCCAACCTGACGGACCATTATTCGGGGCACCTGTATTTTTCCCTGAAGGACAGGGAGAGCGCCATAAAGGCGGTGATGTTTAAGGGCTACCGAAGCAGAGGCGACGCGAAAATTCAAAACGGCATGACCGTCCTGGCCATTGGGGACGTTTCCGTCTTCGCCAGGGACGGGGTCTATCAGCTTTACGTGAAAAAAATGCTGCCCTCCGGCATGGGCCGCATGTATGTAGAACTGGAGGCGCTGAAGGCCCAGCTGGCCCGCGAGGGCATTTTCGACGAGGGCCATAAGAAGCCGATTCCCCCCTATGCGGAGACAATCGGCGTCATTACCTCGCCGGAGGGCGCCGCCTTGCAGGACATTAAAAATATCCTCTCCCGGCGATACGCGGGGGCGCGCATCCGGCTGTATCCTGTGCTGGTGCAGGGCTCGCGGGCATCGGCGCAAATCTCTGCGGCAATCCGGCAGATGGATGAGGAGGGCCTCTGCGACGTGGCCATTCTGGCTCGGGGCGGTGGCTCTATGGAGGACCTCTATCCCTTTAACAGCAGGGAGATTGCCCTGGCAATTTACCAGTGCGCCACGCCGCTGATTACGGCAATCGGCCACGAGACGGATTTCACCGTGGCAGATTTGGCGGCAGACCTGCGGGCGCCGACGCCCTCGGCTGCGGCAGAGCTGGCCGTGCCGGAGGGGGCCAAGCTGCTGGAAAAGCTGGCCATGACCCAGGCCGCCCTGGAGAAGGCCGTCCGGGCCAGGACGGAGGGAGCGGCCATGGCCCTCAAGGCCTATGAGGACTATCTTCCCCTTTCCTTTGCCAGGTATGCTGACGGGGCCCGGCAGCAGCTGGCGGCGGCCCAGACGAGTCTGGAGCGTCGCATGGAGCAGCTGCTGGGGGAGAAAAAGGCGGCGGTGGCCCTCCAGATTGAACGGCTGGAGGCAGGCAACCCCTTGCGGGTGCTGCAGCGCGGCTACGCCGTGGTGAAGAAGGACGGCGCGGGCGTCTCTGCCAAAGGACAGCTGGCGGCAGGGGACCGGGTGGAGATTATCTTTCAGGATGGCGCTGTAAGCGCGGAAATCAAGGAGAGCTGATATGGGCAAAATGGAGGACAATATGAAGCGGCTGGAGGAGATTACCGCCCTGCTGAACCAGGAAAACGTTGATTTCGACCAGTCTGTGGCCCTCTATCAGGAGGGAATGGCCCTGATAGGAGAGTGCA
>DBGCIZ010000069.1:0-2135 GCA_048355355.1 Christensenellaceae bacterium
TGCTCCTTACGAAGCAAAACGGACCACTTTCGAGGAACTCTCACAACTCCAAAACCATCCAATTTCCTGCAAAACAGCGTCCAAAGACGTACTGAGAAGCAGTGAAAATTATCTCTTGGAGAACTGGGGCGCTCTTCTTGCGGCCTTGAGGCCGTATTTCTTTCTTTCCTTCATTCTCGGGTCGCGGGTCAGGTACCCTGCATTTTTCACAGTGCCTCTCAACTCGGGCTCTGCCTTAATCAGCGCTCTGGCAATGCCGTGGCGGATTGCGCCAGCCTGGCCGGTAAAGCCGCCGCCCTTGACGTTGACAAACACGTCGTAGGAGCCCAGCTTTTCTGTCAGCACCAACGGCGAACGCACCAGCATCTTCAGCGTCTCGTAGCCGAAATACTCCTCAATATCTCTTTTATTTACGGTTATGTTGCCATTGCCTGCAATCAGTCTTACTCTGGCAACGGATTTCTTTCTTCTACCTGTTCCCAGGAACTGCTCTTTTGCCATAGTCCTCTTCCTCCTTACAGCTTGATGGCTTCAGGCTTCTGGGCCGCATTGTCGTGGTCCGGGCCTGCATACACGTGCAGCTTGGTAATCATCTTTCTGCCCAGCTTGTTCTTCGGGAGCATTCTTCTAACAGCCTCCCGGAAGGCAAACTCCGGCTTATTCTCCATCAGCTGGCGGTATTTCGTCTCCTTCAAGCCGCCCGGATGGCCGGAATGATGGTAATATACCTTCTGATCCAGCTTTTTGCCGGTCAAAACCAGTTTATCAGCGTTTACGACGATTACATAATCGCCAGTGTCTACGTTAGGTGTGTACTCCGGCTTGTTTTTCCCGATTAAAATGGCGGCAACCTGGCTAGCCAGTCTACCGAAGGTCATGCCTTCTGCATCGACCACATACCATTTCTTCTGGAGGGAGCCGGCCTGTGCCATATATGTTTTCATTAGGCGTTCCTCCTATGTTCTTTTCAAATCGCACCGCCTGAGGCGGCTATGTTATGGTAGATTTCCGGCACGCAAAGAGGGGCTAGTTCCTTGTCGTGCAGATTCTATTGTAACGAATCCCGGGGGCCATGTCAATAGGTTTTCCCCGGTAAAATGGGTTTTTTCGGCCATTTTCCTCTCTTTGGGCTTACGTTTCCTCTCCCCAGACGTCTCTGGCGGGACGCCGCCGCTTGTCCTTAAACACCATGGCGTTGTTGTCGTAGATGACGCTCATCATGGTCAGCCCGCAGGCCGGCGCCGTGGGCCCTGCCAGCTCTCTTTTTTTAGAAAGGAGAATCCGCTCCACCGCGCTTGGCGGAATCCGGCCCTTCCCTACGTCAATCAGCGTCCCTGCCATAATCCGCACCATATTGTATAAAAAACCGTTGCCCAAAACGTCTATATAGATGTCCCGGTCGATTTTGGTCACCTTAATGCCATAAATCGTCCGCACCGTCCCGATAATATCCGTGCCCTGTGCATGAAAGGCGGAAAAATCGTGGCGGCCCTGAAAGTACTGGGCTCCCGCCCGCATGGCCTCCGTATCCAGCTCCTGGCGCACATGGGTGCAGGTGAATCGGTTGACAGCCGCCGCGTGGGCGTCGTTGTAAATATGATAGCGGTAGTGCTTCCCTACGGCGTCCCTTCTGGCGTGGAAGTCGTCCCGCACTCTGCGGGATTCCCGGATGCGGATGTCGTCCGGCAGCACCAGGTTGATGACATAGGAAAGCTTGTCCGCAGGAATATTGGTCTCAATGTCAAAATGGGCCACCTGGCCCAGGGCATGTACCCCGGCGTCGGTCCGCCCCGCGCCCACAATGGCCGTTTTCACCCCGGTTGACCGAGCAATGGCGTCCTCCACCATTTCCTGCACGGTCATGGCGTTTTTCTGCCTCTGCCAGCCGGCATAATTTGTCCCGTCGTACTCAATGGTAAGCAAAACTCTCATGGCTTCCTCTAAAATCCAAAGGCGATCAGCGTAATAATTGCCGCCACCAGAATCAGACCCACAATGTCCCGCAGGTGTATTTTCAGCACCTTCATCCGCGTCCTGTTTTTCCCGCCATTGTAACAACGGGATTCCATGGCCAGCGAGAGATCCTCCGCTCGCTTAAAGGCGCTGACAAACAGGGGCACCAGCACGGGAATCAT
>DBGCIZ010000070.1:0-21652 GCA_048355355.1 Christensenellaceae bacterium
GCAAAAAGTCCGTCAGGCGCACCATATGATAGTAATGGTACTCGTATCCATATTGGTCCTCAATAATGACGGCATTGCCCATGCGGCGATCCGAGCCTACGAAAAGGACTGCCCCATCAGTGCAGGAGTATATCTCCGTTCCCTCTGCCGCCCAGATATCCGTCCCCGTATGCTTTCGCGCCCCCTTGTCTCTGGCTGCATACCAGGTTTTCCTCAGGTTGGTATAGTTCTCAAGAGGCCAGGTAATGCCCCGGGCCAAATTGCCCTCCTCCCGCCGGGCCGTGTAATCCACCTCCCTGCCCGCCTCGTCGTAAACCGTCAGAACATAGGAGTAGAGGAACTTGGCGCTCATCTCGTCGGACATCAGCTTCGCCGCCTCCTTATAGTCGTACGGCCCTACTGTTACTGTGACCTTTAAGGCGCCATCCTGGGCCGAGGCCTCTACCGTCGGTGTCGTCAGCTGTTGCAACACGGCCTCGCAGCCCTCTACGCTCCCCTCGGTCATTAGGGCTGTGTAAATCATTTGCCAGTTTGGAGCGGTCAGCGCCGTTTCTACGGCAGTTCCCCATTGCTCCTCTGCATCTGCCTTCAGCTGCTCCAGCGCGGCTTGCAGCTGCCCCTCCACTGCTTTTTGGCACTCTGGCAGCCAGGCGCGGCTCTCGTCATCCCCTGCAAGAAAGCGGGATTCTCCTCCCTCCAGCAAGCCCTCAGGCACATACTCCCCCACCGATAGGGCAGCATTCCAAAGCCCGCTGACTTCCTCTTCCACCTGCTCTAAATCTATTGGCGTAGGTGTGGGGGCCGGGGATGCCGTCTCCTTCAGTGTCGCAGGATCCGGCGTCTGCGGCAAGGCGCTTTGTTGTCCCTGACAGCTCGCCAGCGCTGCCGCCCCCAGCAATAAAGCTGCTATAAAAAAATAGAATCGCTTCATGTCATTCTCCAGCATCATGCTTTTTTCGCCTTTCAGTGCGATGCTTTATTATAGCATAAATGCGTCTGTCTGTCCTGCCCCATTTTCTCCACGCCAAAAGCACCCGGCCTTTCCTGGCGGGCGTCCCCCCCCTGGCGTCTCATTCTTCTATTCGCTCTCCGGTTCTGCCTCTTCGGAAAAGGCTTCCATCAATTGGCGCACAGCCTCCCGTTTTTTCTCGTTGCTGGCCACCTCTGCCAGAAAACGCAGATCGTCCTTCGTCAGCCATTTTTCCAGCTCCTCCGGCGTTATTCCCTCAAACTCATCTCGGAAAAACTGACTCAGCGTAATGCCAAAGTAGCTGCAAATTTTGGCCATGCTTTCCCATGACGGCCGCTTCGTACCTGCTCTAATTCGAGATAAATACGACCTGTTGTAGCCAATCAACTCCGAAACAGCAGTAATATTGACATTCCTTCCATCGAGCAAATCCCTTATTTTCCCTTTAATACTATCATTTATGCACATTTTCATCTCGCATCCTTTGGTCTAGGATACGGGAAAAGCCGTGCGCCCAGTTTCCCTCCAAACTTTTCTGCCAGTTGAATTAAATGTCTGATAGCTTTATAATAAAAGCGAAAAGCTGCCATATTTTTGGCAATCCGGCATATTTCGTTGCCACATTTGAGAAGGAGGCGATGGGAGGAGGCTTTGGCGCATTTGCACATATGAATCTGTCGCAGTATGGTATGATGGAATGGCAGGATAGTTTGAATGGCAATTGATTCCGGCAACGCGTCCTTTTTTCCCGCTCTCCCTTGGTCGGCGCTGGGTAGCCTTGCGCATACCCAGGCAGCAATGATGTCTCTATAGTAAATGTAACATAAAAATAGATTTGGAATAAAAAGTAAAACTTTTTCTGATGTGCTGTTCGATATCTTGCGACAAAGTCTCTGTCCCTTTGGACGACATAAAAAGCCCTTTGGCTTTCCTGATGCTGTGAAATCCCTTTTCCATGCATAAAAAAACCGCCGGTACATCATCCATCGGTTGGCGACGCTCTTTCGCGCTCCTGCTATATTTAGAAAGGATGTAGTTATGAAAAAAAGGAAGCTCCCCCCCCGGTGTTTTCGAGCCCCCCTTAAACAGCTACGCGCTGATGGAGGTGCAAATCGAGCTGCACTATCAGCAGCAGCTTAAGCTGGCCCGCAAAAAGCTGGAGGATTACTGCGTTGCCTGTATTGAAAGCGGGAAGGCCCTTGGCGACGACCCCTCTGTATATCGCCAGAGCCAGATATTCAACCGCATGCTGGAGGAATTCCAAGCCTTGCAGCAAGCCTTAGAAGCGCTCCGCGCCCATTCCTCCCAACATGCTCCCTAAGAAAGGCATTCTGCTCTGAATATGCCCTGTTACCCGTTTGAAATCACTGCGCCGTCTGGCACATCGCTATAGATGTTGCAGCCGTTGTGAATCACCACGTTGCTTCCAATCTTGACGCCAAAATAAATGGTCGTCCCCATGCCAATCAGCGTATTTTCTCCTACCTTGACGCTTCCGCCTAAAACAGCGCCGGGCGCTATGTGAACATGGTCGCTAATCACACTATCGTGGGACACAATCGCCCCGGAATTGATAATGCAATTGCTGCCAATTTTTACGCACGGCCCCACAATCGCCCCCATCATAATCTGGTTTCCCTCTCCCATGCTGACTGACGGCTCTACCATTGCCGTGGGGTGAATCAGGTTGGGGAATTCAAAGCCCATGCTCTTGTATTTGCAATACATTTCCTTTCGCAAGGGATGGTTGGCCACCGTGCCCAAGCCGTTGACCATCTTGCGGTAGCCCTGCTCATACAATTCCGGCAAAATCTCGTTGTCTCCCAAAACGGGGATGCCCAGCACCTCCTTTAGGTCAGGATAGTTAATGTCGGAAATGCCGTAGATTTCATACTGCCTCGTTTGCTTCAAAATCTCAATACACATTTTTGCATGCCCGCCGCCCGTAAAGACCACAACCTGGTTTGTCTTGGTGGGCGCCAGGGTTACATCAGCCTTTATCAGCTTTAAAATATCCTTTTCCCGGATAATCTTGCCCTTGGGCAAGGCAGATAGCGGGATATTATGCTCCTTCAGCAGCTTTTTTGCCTTGCCTGAAAGGAGATATTCCGATTCCTCCGCCTCAACTGCCTCCTTCTGCTTCAGGAGGGCGTCGTCCGGCGCATCGCTGAGAACAGCAAAGGTTTCGTCTACGTTGACGGTATCTCCCTCTGCTACCTTAAAATAAAGGTATCCGCTTTGCGGCGCGCAAAACTCCTCTGTCTTTTTTGTGGATTCCACCGTCGCAATCAGCTGGCCCTCCGCCACCTGCGCGCCGTTTTCTACGGCAATATCGCAAATGATTACGCTTTCGCTGTTGGCGTCTAACCGCGGCGCCTTCAATTCCGTTATATTAGACATTTAAAATACTCCTTATCGTTTTTTCCAGCTTGTCTCCATCGGGCATTACCTGCTTTTCCAGCTCTACGCTGCAGGGAATGGGCAAATCCTCGGCGCACACTCTAAAATATTTGGCGCTGCGTCCCTGCTCTGCTAATTGGGCAATGACCTCCGCGCCCCAGCTCATGGTGCGGTTGCCCTCCTCCATCACTCCCAGCACTGGCGCACGCTCCGTCAAGGCGGCAATCTCCCTGGTGGGGTATGGCGCCAGCAGTGTGGGAACAATAATATCCAGCTGGATTTCCTCCTCCAGCATCAGCCTTTTCGCTACCTCCATGGCCTGCGTCACAAGGCGGCCATAGACCACCACTGCCGCATCCGGCGCGGAATCCTCATCTAAAGATAAGCGGATTGTGGGAAACAGGGAGTCCGTCTCTGTCACAAAAAACTCATCCAGCCTGTTTTCCCTGCATTTTAGCAGCCTTTCCCCGTAGAGCTTCTTATTTTCGATGACAATTACAGGCGAACTTACACGCCGCAAAATTCTATCGTAAAGCTTCTCTGCATCCACCATGGGGGAAAGCGCCGTCACCGTAATCTCCGGCATGCCCACAAAGTACTTCTCCAGGGACTGGCTATGCGTCGCGCCATAGCCGCGGCCAGCGCCCATTGGCGCCCGGATAATCAGGGGGCAATCTACCTGCCCGGCATACATCCAATGGTACTTTACCGCGTGGTTTAAAATCTGGTCAAAGCCGAGGGAAATAAAATCCCCAAACATCATCTCTACAATGGGGCGCTTTCCCTTCAGCGCCAGCCCAACGCCCAAGCCAATTATGGAAGCCTCGCTAATAGGAGAATTCAACACGCGGCCCGGATATTTTCTGCTCAGCCCCCGGGTTACTTTAAAGGAACCGCCGTAGGGATCCTCTATGTCCTCTCCTATGATGCAAATATCTCCGCTGGCGCTCAGCATAGAGTCCAGCGCGTTATGTACGTTGGCAGTTCCGCTAATCTCCTTCTCTGCCAAAATGGAGCCCTCGCCTGCGTCGCCCTCATAGCTCACCTTCCTAGTTAAATCAATGGCGACTGTGGCCTGTTCCATGGCGAATTCCTCGGCATCTGTCAGCTCCGCCAGCACGTCCTCTCTCAATTCTTCCCTGAGTCCGGCGTCCAACCGCTGCCCGAGAATTGTCAGAGGATCCTGCTTTTTGTGCTGCGCAATCTCCTCCTGCGGGCGGTCGTCGTCTCCCTTGCTGTGGGCTGCCAGCCGGTATGTGTGAATCACCAGGCAGCGAGGCGCCTTCTCCCGCCGCACTGCGTCAATCAACCGCGCAAAGAGCAGGTCCAGCTCCTCTGCATCATTGCTGGTAATCTCCTCCGTCTCAATTCCAAAGGCCCGCGGCCTGTCTGCCATGCTTCCCGCCACAGCATAGGAGGATTTGGTCGACATCGCGTAGCCATTGTCCTCGATGATAAAGAGGACGGGTATTTTATAAATCGCTGCCAGGTTGAAGGTTTCATACACGCCTCCCTGGCCCAATGTACCATCCCCAATAAACACAGCGGCAATATGGTCGGTCTGATTCAACTTTTCTGCCCAGGCCACGCCGGAGGCGTTGGGGACGATGCCGCCCTGTATGCCATTGGAATAAAAGTTTTTATAGTGAATATGCTGGCTGCCGCCCAATCCCTTGCACATGCCAGTCTCTTTTGCCATAATTTCCGACATCAGCATCCTCATCGGCCCTCCGTAGGCCAAAAAATGCCCATGACACCGATGGTTCGAAAAAACCGTGTCGCCCTCCTGTATGTTGTTCATCAGCGCCACAGCCGTAGCCTCCTGGCCAATATAGGTATGGGTCGTCCCCGAGACCTTGCTCTCGCTAAACAGCTGCAAAATTCGCTCCTCAAACATTCTGATGCGGAGCATATCGTGATAAAACCTTTCTGTTTTTTCCATCGTTCCACCTCGCTTCTATGTCCGTTGCCTAATGAATCCCCATTTTCCCCAGAAGATTCATCAGCAGCAATGTGCCTCGTTTTCCCATTACTCTCGAGCGGGAAACCCTCCCGTCCACTAGATACGCCACGGACAAATAATATAATCCGCCTTTGCCCAGGCTCCGCCTTTCTGCCGCGCCCAGCTCTATTTCAAACGCGATGTTTCCCTCGCCAATCCTTCTCTCCTCCAGGACCGGCAGACGCAGTCTCTCCCGCCGCCTCCAGTCCATCACATACACGGCCAAAAACTCAGGCTGACAGTCCTCCCAGGGTGTGACAGAAAGCTCTAGGCGCAATCCGCCTCGTCCAGCCCATAAGCAGCGGGCCGAAAAGCCCTTTAGCTGGAAGCAGCTCTGCCGGTCAATGCCGGGAGGCAGCTGCAAGCCCTCATATTCATAGAAGATTTCTCCCCCGCGCTGTGTCGTCTTTCCGTGCAGCTGTCCCAAGGCTGCCCTTCGAAAGCTCTGCTCCTCTCCTCTCTGGATGCAGTAAGCCAGCAGTTTTTGCCGGTGGGTCAAATAAACGCAGCCCGCAATGGCCTCCAGGGGAATTTGGTTCAAATAATTTGACATTTCCCGCCAATAGAGCGGAAAAAACGCCTCATCTTCTGCGGCATCCTTCGCTAAAATCAGCAACCGCGCCATCCCCGTCAGCTGCACATAGCTTCCCAGCGCCTCGTATCCCGGCTCTGCGAACAGGGCATCCACCTTTCTCGTCATGCGGAGACGATCCAGAAAGTTCTCCTGCTCTGCCCGCCGTTGGGTGACGGTTCGGGTTTCAGCCTTGCCCGCAAAGCGCCGCCAGAAATAGACCTGCCGTGTGGAAACGGCAATTCCCCTGGCCGCCTTTAGTGCCTTGCAGGTGAAGAGTCGGTCTGCATTGACCAGGCCCGGCTCCATAAAGACGTCCCTCTCCAGCAGAAAGCTCCGCAAATACAGCCTTCCCCAGTAAAATGGGGCCGCCGCCAGCGCGGGAGCTTGGCGCACGTCCTCCACGGCTATCTCCCTCTCCCAGGTGACCCAGTCTCCATGGTATTTATGCTCCGTCACCTTTCCCCGGATGATATCCTTTACCCGGCCGATGACCATCTGGCTGCCCGTTTCCTCGGCCTTTTCATACAGGATTTTTACGGCATCCTTTGGCAAAAGGTCGTCGGAATCCATAAAAAACAGATATTTGCCCCGGGCCAGGCGAATACCCTGGTTGACTGCTTCCGCGCCGCCCACATTTTCCTCGTTGCGCTGATAGGTCACATTGGGGCGGTTTTTCGTCTCCCGCCGAATGATTGCATTGATTTCCGGCGATGGGTCATTGTTGACAATGACCAGCTCCATATCCGCCATGGTCTGCCCCAGCGCAGATTGGAGGGCGCTACGCAACCAGGGCTTTGTCCGATATACCACTATCACCAGGCTGACTGCATATTGCTCCATGGGGCCTTCCTCAAATGGTGAACCCATCTAGAAATTCTACCCGGCTATAGTGAGAGCGCCGCGATTCCAAAGGCGGCAGCTCCATATAATTTCCGTAGAGACCCCGCAAAATTTTGTCCGGATCCTTTGGGCCCTTTACGGTGATGCCTTCAAATTCATATTCCTTTAGGGGGAAGGTGGCGTCGTAATCAAAGGCTCCCTCAATGACCGTCCCCTTGTTTGCAATCAGCAGCTTTTTATCGTATTTTTTGCAAAGCCGATCGTATTTATGAATCTTATAGTGAAACCGCAAAACGCGCAGCGGATATTTGATTGCGGCTTTCACCTTCTTCTTTCTGCTGCGGATTGCCGCGAACTTCTTTTTGGCGTTGCGCCTTTTCCGAATCCACTGGTCTCTCAGCTTGCCATAGCGATATTCCCCCTCTGAGGATGGCGTCACCCGCAGCAAATCAATGCAAATGCCGTGGTAGCGAAATTTTCTGTCCATTTCCCAAAGGGTCTCGTAGGTGTCGCTGTGAATATCCCGGATTTTTGTCCACATGGGCCAGTAAATCGGGTCTGTGCGCCGGTTATGAACCATCATGTCCGGCGGGAGCTCCCGCCGCAGCAGCTCAATAGCCCGGGCATACTGCCAGTCGAACAAAAACAAATCGCAATCGTCATCCCATGGAATAAAGCCCTGATGGCGAATCATGCCCAGCAGGGTGCCGTGGGCGACCATATAGTCAATATTGTGCTTATTTAAAATATCTATAATCGTCTTCATCATCGCCTTGGACTTCTGCTGCACCCGCTCAATATCCGCCTCGGTGTATTCCTCTGTGACGACAAATTCGATACCGTTTTTTTCCACAGTCCTCTCTGCCATATGCTCCCCCTCTGTCATTGCAGCCCCAGCCGCTGCTTCAGCTCCTGCACGATTCTCCCCGCGTTGTTTTCGTCGTTGGTGCCTCGCTCAAACACGCTTTCCTCCATGGCAAGGCGCTGCTGCCTATCCAGCTCGCCGTGCTGAAGCAGAACCTCTGCCCTGCTCAGCAAATCGCTCCAGGAGCCATAGGTCTGCTCCTTCGTCATCTCTGCAAAGTCGATGAGCAGGCGATTCTCCGCTAAAAACTCCTTCGTATCGATATCCAGGAGCAAAATCGGCCGATCCAGCATGAGATAATCGAAAATAATGTTGGAATAGTCGGATATCATCATATCAAAGTTGGGCAGATCGGAAAAAATATCCCTGGTTTTCAGCAGCGTTATGCGGCTGCATTCCGCCGTCTTCTGCTCAAATTTCTGCTGCAGCTCCATCCGCCTGTTGTATTCTAAATGAATATAGAGCTCTGCGTCGTGCTCCTCCAGCCATTGCTGAATGAATGCGCTGCTTTCAAACAGGTAATTCATGATGGCATCCAGCTTCACCTTGTATTTTCTGGACTGGGGCGCATATAAAATCCGTTTCCCCTCATAGGGAGGCAGCGGCGTCTTCACAGCAAAACTTCTCGGGTATCCGTTTATCATGATGCTCTTCTCCGGGATATGGAAATAATCCCGGCAGATTTTAGCCATAACCGCGTTGGGGGCAATGGCCAAAAAGGTATTTTCATACATCTCCTTCGCAAACTCGCTTTCCCGGGAGGGCTTTCCCTCCTCCCTGCTGCCAGCCTGCTCTGGCTCCAACGGCTTGCGGAAATCCATAATATGAATCCCGGACCCTAAGCGCACAACCCTCGTTCCCGCATTAAAGCCGCGGATTTTATAGATGTCGTTTTTGCTGGTATTGACAAAAGCCAGCCCCGCCCGCTCCATTAAGCGGGTGCATTCCCCCGTCCCGATTTTACAAACCGGCAGGTTCTCCGCCCGAAACAGCTTCAACACTTCTTCGTTTCTGGTAACCCAAACTGCTTGAATCTCCGGATGAAAGGCGACAATATGCTCAAACAGATGCCTTGTGTTGTTGGCAAATGCCTTATTTCCCTCCGTTCCGAATACCCAAAGCCGGTCATCCTTTTTCGTATCAGCCAATTTTACATAATCAGCTCTTCTTTTCAGTTCCTTGCTCTCTGCGTTGCGTTTCATCCGGAGCTTATCCCTCTCAATTTGCGCACGGAGTTCCTCCGCATTGCCGTTAATATATTTCATGCCATCCTCGCCAAACTTGGCCAGCATGTTGTTATACTGGGTGCGCATTTTGATGAAATACTTCATGGTGAGCACGCCGGCATACTGATACTTCTCAAAAATCTCTGGCAATTTATCCTCATAGCCCTTTTGTATCATGTATTTCACGTAGTTAGTAAATTCCACGGCAATGCGCTCCTGAATGGCGCGATTGGCAAAATCTCCATAGTGCTGCTTAAAATAGTCCTCTAAATCCATGGCCATTTCAATCCAGCTTTCCCTGGTGCGGATAAAGTGCTCCACAATGTTATCGTGCATCAGCACGCCCACGTCGCTGCGGCGATAGGCGGACATAATCTCCGGAATGTAGCCCAAAAGCCCATCCCCAACCTGCATCATCATCAGGGGATGGTCGCCGTAAATATGGGTGTAGTACCAGTCGGGAATTTCTAAATCGTAATTCCATCTAAAAAACATCGAGGAGGTATGCGCCGGGCCAAATTTGATGTAATAATCCATGCGCATCACTCTTTTGGACCTATCATAGCCAGGGATAGAGCCCGGGATTGACCGAACGCCGTCTTTATCCGGCCGGTAGTAGCCGTTTAGATACCAGTCCTCTCCGGCGATAATTTTTGTGTTGTGAAAGCATGCCCGGTATTCCGGGTGCGCCTCCATCAAGTCATACTGCTTTTGCAGCTTATATTCGTCGACCCAGTAATCATCCCCCTCGCAAAGGGCAATATAAGGGGAGGTCGCCCTGCTGCACAAATCAATCATATTGTGCTGAGCGCCCATATTTTCCTTGCGGATGAAGGGGATAATCTTATCCGGATATTTTTCCGCATATTGCAGGACGATTTCCGCCGTTTTATCCGGCCCCTTGTCCTCCCCGACAAAAATCTGAAAGGGGAAGGTTGTCTTCTGCGCCAAAAAGCTGTCCAGAGCCTGGGCGATAAATTCCTCGTGTGCATATGTGATGCAAACCACTGTCACCATGGGCTGCGTCTGCTTCATTTCTTCCGTCTGCGCCATTGCTTTCTCTACTCCGCCTTACTTCCGTCCATAGTGTCTCTCATAATAATCCTGATACTCTCCCTTGACAATGGGCTCCCACCATGCTCTATTCTCCAGGTACCATTGGACGGTGGCGTCAATCCCTGCCTCAAAGCTTGTGGCCGGCATCCATCCCAGTTCCCTCTCGATTTTCGACGCATCTATCGCATAGCGCATATCGTGGCCCGGCCGATCCTTCACAAAGCGAATCAGGCTCTTTGGCTTGCCCAGCTTCTCCAAAATCGTCTCCACCACCTGCAAATTGCTTCTCTCATTGTGGCCGCCGATGTTATAAACCTCTCCTACCCTGCCCCTGCGCAAAATCATGTCAATGGCGGAGCAGTGGTCTTCTACGTAAAGCCAGTCGCGGACATTCTCTCCCTTGCCGTAAACGGGCAACTCCTTATCCGCCAGGGCGTTGATAATCATAAGGGGAATCAACTTCTCCGGGAAGTGATAGGGCCCGTAATTGTTAGAGCAGCGGGATATCGTCGCCGGCAGGCCATAGGTTCTATGGTAGGCCATCACCAGCAGGTCAGCGGACGCCTTGCTGGCAGAATAGGGGGACGACGTGTGAATGGGCGTCTCCTCAGTGAAAAACAAATCCGGCCGGTTCAGAGGCAAATCGCCGTAAACCTCATCTGTGGAAACCTGATGAAATCTGCCTATATCAAACTTGCGGCAGCCGTCCATCAAAACCTGCGTGCCGAGAATATTGGTCTTGAGAAAAATTTCCGGGTTTTCAATGGAGCGGTCTACATGGCTTTCCGCCGCAAAGTTGACCACTGCTTGAGGGCGCTCCTCCTCCATGAGCTGGTAGACTGCTTCCCGGTCGGCAATATCTCCCTTGACGAACCGAAACCGGCTATTCTCCATGGCCCGCTCCAGCGTTGCCATATTTCCCGCATAGGTCAGCGCATCCAGGCAGACCACCTGGTCGTCGCTATGCCCCAGCAGGTAATAGATGAAGTTGCTGCCGATAAACCCGGCGCCGCCCGTCACTAAAATTTTCATCGTATGTCCTCCTCCACCAGCGCAATCAGATATTGCCCGTATTCTGTCATCTGTAACTCCCTGCCCAAGGCCACCAGCTGTTCATCTGAAATAAAGCCGCGGCGCCAGGCAATCTCCTCCGGGCAGGAAATGTAGAACCCCTGCCTGTGCTGAACGGTCTCCACATATTCGCATGCCTTCAGCATTCCCTCCGGCGTACCCGTATCCAGCCATGCCATGCCTCTTCCCAGCAGGGAGACATAGAGATCCCCTCTCTCTAAATATGCGTTATTGACAGCCGTAATTTCAATCTCCCCTCTGTCAGAAGGTTTGACCTTTTTTGCAATTTCAATGACATCATTATCGTAAAAATAAAGCCCTGGCACTGCAAAATGCGACTTTGGCTTTTCCGGCTTTTCCTCGATAGAGAGCACCTTCCCCGTCTCGTCAAATTCCACGACGCCAAAGGCCTTCGGCTTTTTTACGGGATAGCCGAAGATTGCAGCGCCCTTTTTCAGCTGGGCGTTTTTTCTCAGGATTTTAGAAAAATCCGTCCCAAAGAAAATATTGTCTCCTAAAATGAGACAAACGCTATCCTGGCCAATAAAGGATTCCCCTAAGATAAACGCCTCGGCCAGGCCTCTGGGCTGCTCCTGTACCTGGTAGGCAAAGCGAACGCCCAGGCGGCTGCCGTCGCCCAGCAGCTCCTCGTACATGGGCAAGTCCTCTGGCGTAGATATAATCAAAATTTCCCGGATGCCCGCCAGGAGCAACACCGAAAGGGGATAGTATATCATGGGTTTATCGTAAATTGGCAGCAGCTGCTTGGAGACTACCTTCGTCATAGGATAAAGCCGCGTCCCCCTGCCTCCTGCTAAAATGATGCCCTTCATGCTATTGCCTCCCTGCTATGATTTCGCAGATTCTCTGGGCTGTCTCCGGCGCCATATCCGCATAGAGCGGCAGCACCAGCACCCGGTCGGAAACGTATTTTGCAATGGGCGTATTCTGCGCAAAACGCCCTCTGTAACAGTCGTATTCCGTGACGATAGGGGAAAAGTACTTCCTCGGGAAGATGTCGTTCCCCTGCAATTTATCGCAGACCTCATCCCTCGTCATGCCGAATTTAGTATCGTCAAAAATCACGGGGAAATATGCGAAGTTCTGCTTCACATTTTGCTGAATTGGCGCCAGCGTCACACCTGGCAGCCCCTCCAATCCCTTTCGGTATATCTGCACGATTTTTTCCCGCTTTGCAATATTCTGCTCCACGTAGCGCAAATTGCATATCCCCATGGCGGCGTGGAGCTCCGTCATTTTTGCATTGGTCCCCACATAGGCCGGGTTTTCTCCGCCCTGCAGCCCAAACTGGCGTATGCTCTCAATTTTGCGCTTTAGATCTGCATCCCTGTAGGCCAGGCCGCCGCCCTCTACCGTGTTATAGACCTTGGTCGCATGAAAGCTGAACATAGAAATATCGCCAAAGCTGCCAATGCCCTTGCCGTCTACCTCTTCCCCAAAGGTATGGGCTGCATCGTAGATTACCTTCAGCCCATGGCGCTTCGCAATCCGGTCAATTTCCTCCAGATGGCAAACCGTCCCGTAGACGTGCACCGGCAAAATTGCGCTTGTGCGCTCCGTAATCAGCCTCTCAATTTTTTTGGGGTCTATGGTAAGCGTATTCGGGTCGATATCGCAAAACACCGGCGTCAGCCCGCACTCCACAATGGCGTGGGTTGTGGATGCAAAAGTAAAAGGCGTTGTAATTACCTCGCCCGTCAGTCCCATTGCCCTGATTGCCGTCTGCAAAGCCAAATGCCCATTTGCAAACAGGCTCAGCTGCTCAACGCCCAGGTATTCCTTCAGCTCAGCCTCCAGCTGCTGATGCTTTGGCCCGGCGTTCGTCAGCCATTTGGTTTCCCAAATCGATTGAATCTCTTTCACATATTCGTCAAACGGCGGCAATGATGGTCTAGTCACTAAGATTTTCATAAATCAACCTTCCGTCTGTTTACTTAACCCTTATTATATCGTCGTCTACTACATTTTGTCAATCTATTTGACACGATTCTGTCATATTCTTATTATGCTGTAATTTCAATTTAATATGTTATTTTGCGCGCAAACTATTCCAATTGCCTCTATCCTTGTTTTCCCATGGGTGTTTTCATCTTCTCGGGAATGGCTCTTGCCTTTTTTCGCAAGGGATGCGCTCCTGCTTCCCCATGCCTCACCCTCATCTATGGGCCACGCTGGCCCTTCCCCTTCCTTTATTCTATGCTATAATAGCAGGTGAAATCCGGCAGCTCATTGTCGGGGCCTTAGGGGGACGCTTATGTATCGAATCCTGATTGTTGAGGACGACCGCGATATTGCGCAGCTCATCCAAACCACCCTTGAGCATGCCGGCTATGCCGCCGACATCGCCTATGACGGCAAAGCCGGCGCCACGTTGGTAGAAAAGGGCGGCTATGCTCTTGCGCTGCTGGATATTATGCTGCCCAAAATCGACGGCTATGAGCTTTTTTCCTATATCAAGGAATTTGCCGTGCCCACTATTTTCATCACCGCCAAAGGCACCATTGCGGACAAGACCAAAGGCTTCCACATGGGTGCAGACGACTATTTAGTCAAGCCCTTTGCGCTGGAGGAGCTGATTCTCCGGGTGGAAAACGTGCTTCGGCTCCATGGCATGGGGAGCCAGGTGATAAAAATCAAGGACGTGGAGCTAGACAGGCAGGCCCGCGTTGTCAGGCGCAATGGGGCTCCCGTCTCGCTCACACCAAAGGAATACGAGCTTTTCGAGCTGCTGGCGCGGAACAAAAACATCGCCCTTCACCGCTTCGCCCTTTACGAAAAGATATGGGGCGAGGACTACGCTCCCGATACCCGCACCCTCGATATCCACATACGCCGGCTGCGGCAAAAGCTCGGCCTAGAGCAGGAAATCAAGACTGTGTACAAGGTGGGCTATATGTTGGAGGCCGGGGAATGAGGTTTTCTGTCAAGCTTATCGTAACCATTGTCATCGTAGTCTCCCTGGCCTTTTCCCTTGGCGGCACTCTGATGCTGGCCTTTAACTTTGATGCAGCGCGGCAGGAGGCCGTGGCGCAAAATGCTTCGCGGCACCGCCTGGCCTGCTATACCCTTGCATCTCAGTTGCTGTCTGACAGATTGCGAGGCATTGCCTTTTCCTCAGATGCCTTGGCCCAATACGCTGATTCGCTGGCTTCCTACGCGCCCGGTTTTTACTTAAACGTCATGCTCCCCAGCGGAGCGACTGTGTTTTCTAATTTTGAGGCCAGTATTCCGGAGCTTGCGGCCGACTCCTATGCCATCTCTTCAGAGGGAGATGCTTACACCTGTTATTTTCAGTCAGCCATTGCGGTTGCAGGCGCCGACCTTACTATTACCAGCGGCTACGATATCTCCCCTATCTATCACGAGCGGGAGCGCCAATACCATACCTTCCTTGCCATAGAGGCAGGGGTGCTTCTCTGCGCCGCCCTTGCGGCCTTGATTATCTCCCGCGCCATCACCAAACCCCTTCGGGCGCTCAACCACGCCAGCAAGCGCATCGCCGGCGGAGAATACTCCCTGCGAACGGCCATCGCCACGGGGGACGAAATTGGGGCGTTCAGCCATAGCTTCGACAGCATGGTAGACGCCCTTCAGCAGGAGATGGAGAAGCGTACTGCCTTTGTGGCAGGTTTTTCCCATGAGCTTAAGACCCCCATGACCTCTATGATTGGCTATGCAGACCTGCTCCGCAGCCGCAGCCTCAGTGAGGATGAAAAATTTCTGTATGCTGACGCAATCTATAAAAACAGCAAGCGGCTGGAGGCCCTATCATCAAAAATGATGTCTCTGCTGCGGCTTTCTGAGGAGGCTATCCCGCTTCAGCCCGTTCCCATGGAGGGAATCGCCAGGCGGCGGCTGCTCCTGTTCCCATCAGAGGCGGCTACGCTCAACTGTCAAATGGAAAATGCAACCGTCCGGGCGGAGCCAGAGCTGCTGCTGACTCTGCTGCGGAATTTAGTGGAAAACGCCCTGCGCGCGTCAAGGGGCACGCCTGTCTCTATCGCTGGCCAGGTGCAGGAAGGCAACTACGTGGTTCGTGTCACAGACCAGGGTATCGGCATGACGCCTGAGCAGGTGCGCCGCGCTACAGAGCCCTTCTACCAGGCTGACGGCTCCCGCTCCGGCGATGGCTCAGGCATCGGCCTCTCTATCTGCCAGAGAATATGTGAATGCCATGGCACTTCCCTGCGGATTGCCAGCGAGCCCGGGCGCGGCACCACAGTCTCCTTTGCCTTGGAGGTGGTCCTATGAAAAAGAGATGGCTCTCCGTCGCAGCCATAGCTGCTCTTTGTATCGCCGTGGCGGTTCTCGCGCCTATGGCTGCCTACTGGGGTGCTGACAGCGCCACGCTGAACAAAAGCTTCCCCATCGAGGCTGCGCCCGGCGGTATTGAGGTATCTAGCAGCGAGATTCCCCTCGTTGCCAACGCCCGCAAAATTTTATCCGGCACAAATGAAGGCGAGGCCTCTTACCGTCCCAGCAGCTTTGACAGCATGTATACCGCTATGCATGACCTACTGGAGAGCGACGTCGTTCCGCAGGATGTGGCAACGCTGTTGTCGGAAACCTACGATGGTTTGGCGCCGGAGGACGTGGAATGCTACCTTGCGGATAGCGGCTCCTCCTATAGCATCGCCTGTTTCAGTCCATCGGGAGACGGACTTTTTGACGAATGCCGGTGCACCTTGGAGGCCGAAACGGACAGGGTGATATTCTTCCAGCTATACAGCAGCCAAATCGGTTTTTCCAATACAACTACACCCCCTCCCGACAGGGAGCAGACTCTGGCCAGCTATCTGGAATACCTGGGGCTGGATATCCTGGGCGACTGGGTATATAACGGCAACCGGTATCATTCCGAAAAAGCAGGCCTGTATGTCAACATGGAATATGATGCCGGCGGATATTTTTATATCGGTCTGGAGCTTCAATAGAAACAAGTCTGAAACATGGGCCGTCTATACTCTTCCTGAAGCAGCGCTACGCCTGCGCTGCAAACAAAAATCAGGAGGGTACTTTATGAAAAAAATTCTATCGGCCGCTTTGGCTGCGTTTATGCTGGCTTTACTTTCGCTGACTACCATAGGTTGTTCGCCGGATGAGTCCCCTGCGGGTACCGGCCCGGCCTTGACCATATCGCCTTCTGCGTCGGGCTCCGCAGCTTCGTCACCTGCTGCCCCGATGCCAGCCGCCACACCGGAGCCCTATCCTTCCATAGCGGACAGTGGGACAACGCCGCGAAACTCCTTTTCTCTTTCCGTCACCCTGAACGACGCCGAGCACAAGCTGATTGTTACGCAAAGTCTGATCTACCATAACAACACGGGCACAGAGCTAAAGGAAATCTATTTTAACCTGATTCCCCAGGCCTTCCGGCAGGATGGCGGCGGCATCGACATGAAGGATATCCTGATTGGCAATCAGCCAGGCTCCCTGGAGCAGGTGAAGGAAACGGTTTACAAGCTTGCCCTGCCGTCTGCCCTTGCAGATAAGGCGCAGGTTCAAATAGACATGGAATACGAGGTGCGTATTCCCAATATTTCGAACCGCTTTGGCTATCAGGAAACTGTTTTCAATCTGGGCAACTTTATCGTCACTCCCGCCGTCTACGGCGCCGATGGCTGGGTTGTCGAGCCCTATATAGATATCGGGGATGCATTCTATACCGACGTTGCCGATTATGACGTCGTCATTCACGTTCCCGAGGGCTACACCGTGGCCGCCACCGGTGAAGAGGTGCGCAACGGCCTATATCGCGCAGAAAATGTCCGCGACTTTGCCTTTTGCGCCAGCGATTCTTACGAAACTCTCAGCGACAGCTGGGAAGATGTGACCATCACCGTATATTTTGGAGACCACATGACCCAGACGGCCCAACGGGCAATGGAAACCGCCAAAAATTCTCTGGAGCTATATAGCAAAACCTTCGGCAAATATCCCTACACAACTCTGAGCATAGTTATGAGCGGCCTGACTGGTGGCGTCGCCGGGATGGAGTACCCCACTCTTATTATGATAAGCCCCGAAACCTCGTTAGAGGCCGCCGCGGACATGGTGTTTGAAGATGGGCCTACGATTCAGTACTATACGGTCGCACTGGATAATTCAGTCTGCCATGAAATCGCACATCAGTGGTTCTACGGCGTCGTCGGCAATGACCAGATAGCCGAGCCATGGCTGGATGAGGGCTTCTGCCGCTTCTGCGAATATCTCTATCAAAAAGCGTATCCGCCATCCGTGTCAGAGGAAGACGGCGTATATCTCATGGAAGACAGGTTGAAAGACCAGTATACCCAGGTCGTCAATGCAGGTAGCCCGGATTATCCCTTCCAGACCGTCGACCTAGACGAATCTCTCTATCACTATGCCCCGGAGGAATACGGCGAGATTTACGAAAAAGGCGGCAGCCTGCTTTATATGATGGAGCAGCAAATGGGGGAAACCGCGTTCGAGGAGGCGCTGAAGGAATATGTGCAGCGTTTTGCCTACGGCTTTGTTACCACTGAAACATTTCAGGAATTTTGGAGCAGTAAGGCCGATTTTTCCAAGCTATTTCAGCTGTATTTCGCGTAATCCTATCTAAATGTCAAAGGGGGGCTGCAAGATATGAAGCAGTCTCCTTTTCCGTTTTAAGATGTATTGTCGGGTGACCTGTTGCCTGTGGGAACTCGTCGAGCCGGAATCTCCAGGCATGTCTCTATCATGGGCAAAAAAAATCAGCGGCTCGCGTAGTGCCGCACCAAAAGTCTGCAAGACAAATACTCATGGAGCAAAGAACCATTCGCTATATATTTACTCTCTTTTAGAGCAACTTTCAATCAGCCAGATAGGAAACTATTTTTTGAGGAAGCTCGTCCATCGCGGCGTGCTTGTCGGCTGCAATGGTCCCTGAATACTTTACTCTCGTGTGCTGTTCCGTCAGAGAATGATATATGGCTTATTCGCTTACATGGCTCGGAACGGTTTTTCAAAATATTGTTGACAAACACGGCCATGATACCATATGATGAGGATGTTTTTCATTTTAAGAATCCGATCCCACCATCTTAACGTCTCAAGCCTCCAAACGGGGCGCAAAGCAAATCCTGGAGCAGCTTGGAATCTCTTCAAAAGAGGCAAAGCGAAATGTGCTGCAGCTTTCCGGCGGACAGCAGCAGCGCGTCGCCGTCGCCCAGGCTCTGGTCTCGGATAATCCTATTATCCTGGCTCACGAGTCAACAGGCAATCTAGACGGCCGCACCGCTGAAAAAATTACAAGGATATTCCGGGATGCCGCAACGGTATATGGAAAGTGCGTCATTATCGTCTCCCATTCTAACGAGGTGGCGAAACAAGCCGACACCGTATATGAGCTAAAAGATGGCAAGCTTCGGGAAAAATCCCTTCAGCTTTTATAAGCACTTTTTCCATCTTTCGTCACGCACGGCTCCCATTGGCCGGGGAACCTTGCCTTAGGGAAGCAATAAGCAAGCCCGCTTTTGCGGGCTTGCTGCGCATTTTATCCGTCGGCTTTCGGCCCGGCTGGCAGTGTCCCCCCAGCGGCATAGCGCCACCAATAGGCCCATGAACCGCAAGGATGTTTATCGTTTTGCTCTATTGATAGAATCTAATATCTTAATATCCCCACCATCTGTCCACCACAGAGCCGTCTATGGCATTCAGAGTCAAATACGATTTCTCCCGGGAGACGATTTGTATGTCCATCTCCTCTTCCGCTGTCCCAAGGAAATCCCATACCGGAAGATAGTAGTATTCTCCATAGGCATCCTTCTTTGCCACTCTCATCATGTTCAGCATGACGCGGTCGATGGTGATGGTCTTCCCCTCCTCTCGCCGCAAGGCAACTTCGTCTGCCGACAAGCTGCGCTGCAGTTGGTCCTTCGCCAGCGTCTTAATCTCTTCCCAAGGCATGAGCTGTACATTTTCATTTTCTGTGGCGCCGAATTCAGGAGGATATTCCCATAAAAACTTCATCACCCCATCGTCCCCCATCACCACTTCAATATTTTCCTGATTCCACGGTTCTCGAAATTCCTCACCGTCTACTCCCAAGGCCTTCGTGCCGCCGTAGGTGTCAACCGACATGCTCGGAATCCCATTTATCAGCCGGCCCAGAGAAACGCTATAGCATGGCTTGCCGTCCACCTCTGTCTCTCCCGTCCAGATGACGGTGCAATCTCCCACACCACATTCTTTAGCCAGCGCGATTGCCTGCTGCTCCGCCTCTTCCCGGGAGATGGCAATATCCAGGGATTCTCCCTCTTCCAGCTTCGAAGGGAACACAGCCCCGCTCCCCTCCAAAGCGTATTCCATTGCCGCGTCATTTGCATCCTTGTAGTTGTAAGTGTAAAATGTCATGGGGGGATTTTCGCCATTTTTGATATTGATGAGCTGCGAGCCTGACTCGGATTGAGAAAATGCAAGTTCCTTTACTTCTACTTCTACTGTCTGGCCTGCCTGGGCCTGGGCGTAAATCTCTTCCGCTTCCTTTAGCCATCCTTCAACCATCGCAATGTCTTCTTCCAGGTTCGTCACAGAATATTGAGAACCATCCTCTTGCACTGGGTATTCTCCAGTCGTTTTCAGGGACTCTAAATCCCTTCTTAACATTAACACACGGTCTTCTGCAGATTTTTTATCTATTGTCGAAGCGTCATATAATTGCTGATCGCCAAACAACGCTTCTACCGCTTTGTTCGCCTCCTCCACGGTAAAATAGTGGGGCGTGCAGGAAATCACCGGGAATTTATTTTCCTCCGGTACATTGACTTCCGCACGGATGACAATCTGCATCTTCCCATCGGCGCTGCTAAATTCGTCGCTCCAATCCGGCTCTACGGCAAGCGTCGCCTGCGGCGAAGCTGTGGATGCAATCGCCTCTTCTAATACACCGTCGTTTTTTCCCACTACCGCCTCTTTTTCCGGCGTCGGCTGGCAGGCTGTTAGCATGCATGTGAAAAGCAGAAGTACCACCAAAGCTACTGGACAGATTTTTTTACCAAACATGAACCTCCTCTCCTTTCTTGCAATTGTTGATTTGTCGCGATACTACGATAAATACACGGGAAAGTCCTTTCATCTTTTCCCGTATCAAGCATCATATTTAAGCAAGCCTTTTATTCACCGGAGCAAGCCCTTTCTTTTGTCAGTCGCGTTCACTTGGATAAGAATTCTACTTTTTCTGCCCACATATTGAGTATTCAACAATATTACGTTGCTGTCTTTTCTGGAGTCAGTCCTTCTGATATACAACTTCGACAATATTTTGAAATTTTCTTGTAATCATTTTGTAACATTTTAGCACGATATTGCCTACGTTCGCTGCGCCAAGTCCATTTTTTAAATGTTTTACCATCAAAATTTTTTCAATATTATCATATAGCTAGAACACACTAAGAGACGTAGCTGTTTTTTGCTTTATATTCGCTCTTTTTAGAGTTTTTTTCAAGTAGTTCTCAAATTAATAGAAACAAGAAACTGTAACGTGAGTACCTGATAGCCGGAGCGTTGTCCACGCACTTAAAAGCGAATATTTGCGGGATAGGCATCACTGACCAATATTTCTTCGGATAAGGTAGAATAAGTTTCGCAAAAATAAAGAGGCATGGTTTGCAGATCTCTGGTAGAATGAAGTTGCGACACCACCATTCGAAAGGAGACAGCAAACCATGTCCGAGAAGATTGTACAACTAAACGAGGCCGTAATCAAGAGCGAACTCAAGGAACTTGTACGAGGCAGCGTAGAGGAAACCCTCAACGAGCTGCTGGAGGCCGAAGCGGAGAAGTTGACCCAGGCAGCACGATACGAACGCAATGAGCAGCGCCAGGGCTACCGCAGCGGCCACTATAGCCGAAACCTCACTACCACTTCCGGGGATGTCACCCTCAAGGTGCCCAAGCTCAAGGGCATCTCCTTTGAGACCGCCATTATTGAGCGGTACCGCCGCCGGGAAAGCAGCGTGGAAGAGGCGCTCATTGAGATGTACCTGGCAGGTGTATCCGTCCGTCGTGTGGAGGACATTACAGAAGCTCTGTGGGGCAGCAAGGTGTCTCCCTCCACCATCAGTGAGCTGAACAAGAAAGCGTATGTCCACATTGAGGAATGGCGGAATCGTCCTTTGCAAGGTGGACGGTACCCGTATGTCTATGTAGATGGGATATATCTACGCCGCAACTGGGGCGGAGAGTTTGAAAATGTGGCCATTCTGGTGGCAATTGCGGTCAACGAGGACGGATACCGTGAGGTTCTGGGCGCCGCAGAGGGGATGAAAGAGGACAAGGCCAGCTGGGTCAGCTTCTTCCAGTGGCTGCGTGGCCGCGGCTTGGACGGGGTCAAGCTGGTGGTTGGAGACAAGTGCCTTGGTATGCTGGAGGCTGTGGGAGAAGTGTTCCCCGAAGCAAAGTACCAGCGTTGCACCGTCCACTTTTACCGCAATGTGTTCTCTGTAACCCCTCGCTCCAAAGTGAAGCTGGTGGCCAAGATGCTCAAGGCGATCCATGCTCAGGAGAGCAAAAGAGCCGCCAGAGAAAAGGCTAAGGCTGTGGTGGAGGAACTCCGTTCCATGAAACTGAAGGAGGCCGCCAAGAAGGTAGAGGACGGTATAGAAGAGACTCTTACTTACTGCGA
>DBGCIZ010000071.1:0-2261 GCA_048355355.1 Christensenellaceae bacterium
CCTTCTTTTTTAAATACACGATGCAGAGAATCATGCTGATGGCCTGCGAAATTACCGTGGCGATGGCCGCCCCCACCGCGCCCATGCCAAAGGGCCCGCAGAGAAGCAAATCCAGCCCCACATTCACCACACATGCAATGCCTACGAATATCAGAGGACGCTTGCTGTCTCCCATGCCGCGCAAAATGGCGCTTAAGGCATTGTATCCAAAAATAAAGATGGTTCCCAGCACAGTGACAAACAGATACCCGCTTGCCTCGCTAAAGGCTTCCTCCGGTGTTTGCAGCAGCCGCAGAAACGGATCCCCTAAAAAAATCATGAGTACGGTCAGGATAATCGCCAGATAGAGCAGCACTGTAATCAGTGTGGAGGTCGTTCGCTTCATGTCCTCCTGCTTCTGGGCGCCGATATACTGGGCAATCAAAACTGCGCCGCCGGTGCAAAAGCCCACAATAATGTTTGTTTCAATCAACGTGATTTGACTTCCCAGGTTGACGCCGGCCATGCTGATGGTTCCGCTGAAATTGCCGACGATGAGCATATCTGCAATGCTATAAAGGCTCTGCACAATATTTGCAATTAAAAAGGGAACGGCAAAGGTAATCAGCCGCTGAAAGACGTTGCCTTCCGCAAGATTCTTCTCAAAAGTTCCCATGCGCCATCCTCCTCTGTTTTTTCTCCGGGCAGAGCCGCGCATGCAAGCGCCCCTGTCTTTCGATTAAATGTAAAATTGTATGGTATCATTAGCTGTCCAGTCTGAAAGGTAATCCTGCCATAAAAAATACATAGCACACCCATCGATTGCGCTATGTATTATATATAGCATTCCTCGTTAAATTGTCAACAACAGATTACTATTTATTGCGCAACTTTGCGCATATCAAAAAAATTGTAAAAAAAGAGAGGGGGCATTCCCCTCTCTCCAGCTCTCTTATCTTTGGCCAATCGGCACGTATTCCACGTCCCCCATCAGGCTCATATAGGCCGGCCGAATGATTTTATCTACATTAATCAGCTCCTCCAGCCGGTGAGCGCTCCAGCCGACGATTCTCGCAATGGCGAAAATGGGCGTAAACAGCTCTGTGGGAATATCCAGCATGCTATAGACAAAGCCGCTGTAAAAATCTACATTCGCGCTGACCCCTTTATAAATCCGCCGTTCCTTGGCGATGACCTTCGGCGCCAGATTCTCTACCATGGAGTAGAGCTTAAAATCCTCGTCTCTATGCTTTTCCTCGGAAAGCTGCTTGACGAACCGCTTAAACACCTGCGCTCTCGGGTCAGAGAGGGAGTATACTGCATGGCCCATGCCGTAAATCAGGCCCTTATGGTCGAAGGCCTCCTTCCGCACTAGCTTAGTCAGATAGGCGGCCACCTCGTTCTCATCATTCAAATCCTTCACATGGGCTTTTACGTCGTTCATCATCTGGACCACCTTCTTATTGGCGCCGCCATGCTTCGGCCCCTTGAGAGACCCCAGCGCCGCCGCCACAGAAGAGTAGGTGTCCGTCCCCGATGAGGAGACCACATGGGTCGTAAAGGTAGAGTTATTGCCGCCGCCATGCTCCATGTGCAAAATCAACGCCAAATCCAGCACGCTTGCCTCTAACCGGGAGTATTTCCGATCCGGCCGCAGCATTCTTAAAATATTTTCCGCAGTGGAAAGCTTTTTATCCGGGTTGTGAATATAAAGACTCTCCCCTTTGACAAAGTGATTATAGGCATGATAGCCGTATACTGCCAGCATGGGGAAAACGCTGATTAGCATCAAGCTCTGCCGCAGCACGTTGGGTAAATCCAAATCGTCTGCCCTCGGGTCGTAGGAGGCCAGCATGAGGACGCTCTTTGCCAATGTGTTCATCATATCCTTACTGGGCGCCTTCATGATGACATCCCTGACGAAATGCCTTGGCAAGGTCATAGACTTTGCCAAAACCTCTTTAAAGGAATCCAGCTCCGCCTGGCTGGGCAGCCTGCCAAACAGCAGCAGATAGGTCGTCTCCTCAAAGCCCAGGCGCTTTTCCCGAATCAGCCCGTTTACCAGGTCGTAAATATTGATGCCGCGATAAAGCAGCTTCCCCTCGCATGGCACAGAGACACCGTTCTCCTCCTTATACGCTTCAATCAGCGAGATATTGGTCAGCCCCGCCAAAACGCCCTTGCCGTTAATATCCCGCAGGCCCTTTTTGACGTGATATTTTTCGTAAAGCGAGCTGTCAATCCTGCAATTCTCGCTGCAAAGGCCCGCCAAATGCTCCATC
>DBGCIZ010000072.1:0-23223 GCA_048355355.1 Christensenellaceae bacterium
GGCTGCCTGAACAGAAAGGAGAAGCAAATGAACCAGCAGCCAGAGAAAATCACCGCTTTATACTGCCGCTTGAGCCAGGACGACGCTCTGGACGGAGAAAGCAATTCCATTACCAACCAGAAAGCCCTGCTGAGCAAATACGCCGCCGACCATGGATTTCGGAACACCCGGTTCTTCGTGGACGATGGCTTCTCAGGAACCAGCTTTCAAAGGCCGGGGTTCCAGGAGATGATGCGATATGTGAAGGATTACAGCGTATCCGCTGTGATTGTCAAAGACCTGTCCCGGCTGGGCAGGGAGTATTCCTACATGGGGCGATTGCAGGATTTCATCTTTCCTGCCTATGACGTCCGCTTTATTGCCATCAACGACGATGTGGACAGCGCCAAAGGGGAAAATGATTTTGCGGTGTTCAAAAATGTATTCAACGACTACTACGCCAAGGATACCAGCAAGAAAATCCGGGCAGTGGTTAAGATGCGGGGCGAAGCCGGGGAGCATCTCGCCAGCAATCCGCCCTATGGGTACATAAAAGATCCGCAGGATAAAAAGAAATGGATCGTGGACGAAGAAGCGGCAAAGGTGGTGCAGCGCATTTTCAACCTCTGCATTGCGGGGAAAGGCCCTATGCAGATCGCAAAAATCCTCACAGCCGACAGGGTGCTGACCGTTACCGCCTATCACGCCAGGCAGAAAGGCTGGGCCATGCCGGAGAACCTATACCGTTGGAATACCAACGCCGTGCTTAGAATTTTGGAGCGGCGGGAATACACGGGTTGTACCGTGAACTTCAAGACCTATACCAAGTCCCTGAAATTCAAAAAGCGGATGGAAAACCCGGTTGAGAACCAGCGGGTTTTTGAGGACACCCAGCCCGCCATCATTGAGAAGGGGCAGTGGAAACGGGTACAGGAACTGCGGAAGAACAAACGCAGGCCGACCAAGACAGGAAGGACCAGCATGTTCTCCGGCCTGCTCTACTGCGCCGACTGCGGAGCCAAGCTGTATTTCTGCACCTGCAATACCTACAAAGACGACAGCCAGAATCATTTTGTCTGCTCCAATTACAAGAGCAACACCGGCTCCTGCAAAATTCACTATATCCGGGAACAGGTGCTTTACCGAATTGTGCTGGAAACCATACGGCAGACATTGAGTTATGTCCGTATGTTCCGGAAGGATTTCAAGTTGGAAATGCTGGCGCAGGACGAGGAAAGCCGCAAGGCAGAACTGGCGGAAAAGCAGAAAGCCCTCTCCGGGGCGAAAAAACGGATGGAGGATTTGGACCGGATTATCCAGCACATCTATGAGGACAATGTGCTGGGCAAGCTGTCTGACAGCCGGTACTTAAAATTATCCCGTCAATATGAGAAAGAACAGGCGGAAATTGAACAGCTTGCCTCTGTACTGGAACGGGAAATTGAAACACAGGCTGGGCAGGTTTCCGATGTGAACGAGTTTCTGAAGCTGGTGGACAAGTACCTGGATATTCCGGAACTCGACGCCGCCATCCTCAATGAGCTTGTGAGCAGGATCGTGGTACACAGCCCGGTGAGGGAGAACGGAAGGAAGCAGGTGCGAATCGACCTGTATTTCACCTATGTGGGGCAAATCCGCATCCCTTTGAAGATTGGACGGGAGTCCCTAAACGAATCGGAACCGGCATGACTTAACACGCCGGTTCCAACCAAATTTCTTTTTACTTCCTTATGGGACACTGCCTAAGCCAGTCTCTTTTTGACTGGAGAGAAGGCCACCAATGGAGAAGATTTCCCTGAACCAGTTCCAGGAGGCAGTGGGACTGTATCCCCCCCGCAATTGTCTATATGCAGCGCCTGAAAGCCCAGCTTCTTCATGGACTGGCGCTTTTCGCCCTCCTCCCCGGCTAAGGCGGAGCCAGAGCGGGAAAGCACTCCCTTGGGATGGAACGGTTTGGCGGGAATGCTTGGGCGTAAAAAAGGGATACTGTCAATAGGAGCTTTTTTGCATGTTTTTTGCTGCTACACGGCGCAGGACGGAATAGAAAACGGCGGAGCCAGCGCAGCCCGGGACAAATTGGACATTTCGTTAATTATTGTGGAAAGTTTCACAGAATATGCTTGAAAAACGATGCAAAACAAGCTATTATATAGGGTGTAATCACACATTATAATATCTAAAAGGAGAGAGTTTAGATGCATCACGGTAACGAAAACGGAGGCTGCGGCTGCGGACATTCCCACGCCCATGGGCACTGCGGAGGCCATTGCCATGGAGAGGCCACTCCGGAGCAGGAGTTGGTTGCTGTGCTGACCTATATGCTGGACCATAACAGGCATCATGCGGATGAACTGGCTGAGATGGTTCTGAAGGCGGACGATTTGGGCTACGAAAGGTCCTCAAAGGAAATTGAGGCAGCCATTGCAGAGTACAAGAGGGGCAACGACAGACTGGCGTCGGCCCTGCTCATGATGAAGGATAAGGAATAGGAGGCAGATTGCAATGTGTCTATCGACGGTATATGGCAGAAAGGATGGGGCGGAAAAGGAAATCGTCCAGTTCGTCAGCTCCATTGATGTCAACGGAGAGTCCATCGTTCTGACGGACGTAATGGGCAGGGAGACCATTGTTGAGGGAAAGCTGGCCCATGCAGACCTGACCAAGGGCGTGGTCGTCATTGACCTGATTTAAAGAATCGGGGGTGTTCCTATGGCCTGCTATGAAATGATAAGGGAGATTTTCAACAGCTGCAAGCGCAATGCCATGCGGGATATTTTTATCGACGAGGTGGAGACCGATTCCCCGGAGGCATATGTGAAGAGCATGTATGAAAGCAAGGAGGCTGAGATTTCGAAAAGCGTCTCGGCAGAGGGCGCGGAGATTTACGACGTGCTGACGAAGGGAATGGCGGAGCGCTATTCCTTCACCAAACTGGATTAAGCCACAGATTTTATAATGAGGAAAAGTAATAAAAACGGGAGGACGTTATGAAAATCACAGAGGTATTGAAGAAAAAAACGTGCCTGTCTTTTGAGGTGTTTCCGCCGAAGACAGATGCGGGCATGGCAAAGCTGCCGGGATGCTTGGAGCATCTTTACGAGTTTAAGCCGGACTACATTTCCTGCACCTATGGCGCAGGCGGCAGCAATGTGGGAAGGAATATGGACGTCTGCAAGCTGGTTTTGAATGCAGATAACGACACAGTTCCCGTGACCCACTTTACCTGCATCGGCAACACCAAGGAGGGTGTGAAAGAGCAGCTGCAAAATTATCTGGACGCAGGCATCGACCACATGCTGGCTCTGCGGGGCGATTTGCCCTACGGCTGGACCGGCACCAACGGCGACTTTGCCTACGCCACTGACCTGGTTGCCTTTGTCCGCAAAGAGTTTGGCGACAAGTTCACCATTGCCGTGGCAGGTTCCCCGGAGGGACACATTACCTGCGGCACGCTGGAGGCAGATATTGCCCACCTGAAGCAGAAGCAGGATTTGGGCGCAGACTATATCATGACCCAGCTGACCTACGACATGGAGCAGTTCAAATATTGGCTGGACGCCATCCGCAAGGCGGGCATCACCATGCCTGTAGACGTAGGCGTTATGCCGGTTGTAAACAAGGATTCCGTCATTAGCATGTGCCTTTCCAGAAACGCTTGCGTAATTCCGCGGAAGCTGGCAGAGGTCATTTCGCACCACTGGTTCGACAAGGATCCCGATGGCAACGACCTGCCTGAGGTGAAGGCTGCGTTCCGCGAGGAGGGCATTGAGTACACGGTGAACCAGCTCCACGAGTATATGGCTCTGGGTGTGGATGGCATCCACCTGTATGCTATGAACACTTGGGAGAATGTGACGGAGATTCTGAACCGCTCCGGACTGGTGACAAGAGTATAAATCAACTAGGAGGTGTTCCATACATGGCGCATGTAATCGCGGTAGCGGGCAAGGGCGGCGTCGGCAAGACCACTCTCTGCGGGCTGCTGATTCAGCAGCTTTGCGAGGAGAAGAAGGGGCCGATTCTGGCTGTGGACGCAGACGCAAATTCCAATCTCAACGAGGTGCTAGGCGTAGAGGCGGAGATGACCATTGGCGATATCCGGGAAAATATTGCCCGGGCAGATTTGGCAGACCCCAGCCCCATCCCCAGCGGAATGACAAAGCAGGAATACGCCGAGTATATGTTTAACTCAGCCCTGATTGAGGACAAGGATTTCGACATGCTGGTCATGGGAAGGACACAGGGAAAGGGCTGCTATTGCTATGTCAACGGCGTTCTGTCATCGCTGATTGCAAAGTTTTCAGATAACTACCGCTATGTAGTGGTGGATAACGAGGCGGGCTTGGAGCACATCAGCCGGGGCGTGCTGCCAGCGGTGGATACCATTCTGCTGGTGAGCGACTGCTCCAGGCGGGGCATTCAGGCAGTGGGCCGAATCAGCGAGATGATTACAGAGCTGAACCTGAATCCCAAGAGCGTAGGGCTGATTGTCAACCGGGCGCCGGGAGGCGTCTTAAACGATGGCGTAAAGGAGGAAATCGCAAAATATGGGCTGAAGCTCATTGGCGTTGTCCCCCATGACGACATGGTTTATGAATACGACGCAGAGGGAAAGCCCAGCGTCACCCTGCCGGAGGAGGCGCCGGTGAAACAGGCAATGCGGGCCATTTTTGATAAGCTAGAACTTGAATAACAAAGAAAGGTGGGCAAGGACTTATGCCATACAAGAACAAACCTCAGGTGTTTCCGGCAAAAATTAATGCCATGGAACTCGGGACCGGCGATCAGAAGATCGTCATTGGCGGAGAAAATACTTACAATTTTTATACCTTTGACGCTGCCTGCGAAAATCCGCCCAAGGTAGGCGTTGAGATTTCCGATTTGGGCCTGGAGGGCTGCACGGAAGGTCTCAAGGAATTCTATGCAGGCGCGGAGACCATCCCGGAGATGGCCAAAAAGGCATGTGCCATGGAGGGCGCTGACTTTATCGCCCTGAAATTCGACAGTGCAGACCCCAACGCGGGGAACACCTCTGTAGAGGACTGCGTGACGCTGGCGAAGGAGGTTGCGGAAGCAATCGATAAGCCGCTGGTCATCATGGGCTGCAAAAACATTGAGAAGGACGCTCAGCTTTTCGACAGAATCGCAGACGCCCTGCAGGGAAAGAACGTGCTGTTCCTTTCCGCAAAGGAGGAGAATTACAAAACCGTTGGCGCATCTGTCGGCCTGGCATACGGCCAGAAGGTTGGCGCAGAGTCTGCCGTGGACATCAACCTGGCAAAGCAGCTGAACGTGCTGATGACCCAGCTGGGCGTTGCGCCGGAGAACATGGCTGTGAACCTGGGTTCCGCAGCAGCTGGTTATGGCTTTGAATATGTGGCATCTACTCTGGAAAGAGTGAAATCTGCGGCGCTTTCTCAGAACGACAAAATGCTTCAGATGCCCATTGTCACCCCCGTTTCTTCCGAGACCTGGAGCGTGAAGGAAGCGCTGGCCTCTGAGGAGGATATGCCGGAATGGGGTTCCAGAGAGGAAAGAGGCGTGCAGATGGAGATTGTCACTGCGGCGGCCTGTCTGGCGGCGGGCTCTGACGCTGTAATACTGAAGCATCCGACATCAGTGGCCACTATTTCGGCGCTGGTTGGGGCCTTGATGTAAGGAGGTAAATCGAAATGGCATTAAAAGGACTTGATATTTTTAAGCTTTCCCCAAAGAAAAACTGCAAGGAGTGCGGTAGCCCTACCTGTATGGCTTTCTGCATGAAGGTGGCTCAGGGCGCCGTAGAGCTGGATAAATGCCCCTACTTCTCGGAGGAGGCAAAGGCAAAGATGTCTGAGGCGTCTGCGCCTCCCATGAAGACCATCAAGGTAGGCGTTGGCGACAACGAGATTACCCTTGGCGGCGAGACGGTGCTGATGCGCCATGAAAAGACCTTTGTCAACAAATGCATTTACGCGGCGTCTGTCTGCGACTGCATGGACGACGCTGCCATTGACGCAGCCCTGGCGGATATCCCCAAGGTGGATTACATCCGCATCGGCGAGCGCATGCGGGCGGACATGGTTTACGTGAACCACGAGGATGGCGTGGATTCTGCCAAGTATGTAGAGCTGGTGAAAAAGGTAGCTGCGCTGGATAAGGCCATGATTTTGGGTTGCGCTTGCCCCGATACGGCAAAGGAAGCCCTGGCGGTCTGCAAGGATGCGAAGCCCATTCTGAATGGCGCCAATGCATCCAACTATGAGGCGATGAACGCAATCGCCGTAGAGAACGGCGTGGTGCTGGGTGTGACCGGCGAGACCATGGACGAGATTTACGACACGGTCGCAGCTGTGGAAGCGCTGGGCAATAAGAACCTGGTAATTGACGTGGGGACCTCCTCGATTAAGAGCGCCTTTGCCAACGCAGTGCAGGTGAGAAGAGGAGCCATCAAGGATGGCGAGAGAACCCTCGGCTACCCCAGCATTGTCAACGTGGCAAAGTTGGCCATGAACGACGCTCACATGCAGGCGGCGCTGGCCTCTATGTTTACGATGAAATACGGCTCTATTATCGTCATGCAGCACTTTGGCTATGCAGAAGCCCTGGCGCTTTGCGGCCTGCGGCAGAACATCTTTACAGACCCGCAGAAGCCCATGAAGGTAGAGCCCGGTATCTACGCTCTCAACGGAGCGGACGAGAATGCAGTCTGCGCTATCACCGTAGACTTTGCCCTGACCTATTTCGTCGTTTCCGGCGAAATCGAGCGCTCTGGCGTGCCGGTGAACATGCTGATTACGGACGCAGGCGGCCTCTCCGTTCTGACCGCTTGGGCGGCAGGCAAGTTGAGCGCCTCCTCCATTGCGAAGTTCTTCCAGGAGCAGGAGATTGAGGGCAAGATTAAGAACAGAACCCTGATTATCCCCGGAAAGGTAGCCGTGCTGAAGGGCGAAATTGAGCAGAAGCTGCCTGGCTGGAACATCATCGTGGGCACCAACGAGGCGGTGCAGCTGGTTCAGTTCTTAAAGGACTATAAATAAAAGTTAAGGAGAGAATTTATGGCAAACTTTATTACAATAGGCGAGAGGATTCACTGCATTTCTCCGGTCATCCGCGAGGCAATGAACACCATGAACCCGGAGCCCATTCTGCAGAGAGCGAGAGAGCAGATTGAGGCGGGCGCCACCTATCTGGATGTCAATATCGGGCCGGCTGAATCCAACGGCGAGGAGCTGATGAAATGGGCGGTCAAGACCATTCAGGAGAATTGCGACAATGTGCCTCTGGCGCTGGATACCTCCAACCGGAAGGCAATCGAGGCGGGTATCTCCGTCTACAACCGCTCCAAGGGTAAGCCCATCGTAAACTCCGCAGATGCAGGCGGCAGAATCGAAAACATCGATTTGGCTGCGGCCAACGATGCCATCGTCATTGCCCTGTGCTCCGCAGAGGGAATTGCGGCAGATAACGACGAGCGCATGATGCACTGCACCAACATGCTGGAGAGAGGCCTGAGCCTGGGCATGGAGGAGACGGACCTCTGGTTCGACCCCCTCTTCCTGGTTATCAAGGGAATGCAGGATAAGCAGAAGGAAGTTCTGGAGGCAATCAAGATGTTCAGCGATATGGGCCTGAACACCACGGGCGGCCTTTCCAATATCTCTAACGGTATGCCGAAGCATATCCGCCCCATTATGGATTCCGCAATGGTTGCCATGGCTATGCAGAACGGTTTCACCTCTGCCATTGTGAACCCCTGCGACAAGCGCCTGATGGAGACCATCAAATCCTGCGACATTATCCTGAACAACAGTCTGTATGCAGACTCCTATCTCGAGATTTGACGGATAACGTTACCGCCCTGGGGGGGGAATACCCCTCAGGGCCAATCTAAATTTTCAGCAGTGAAGAAAAAATCAGAAGGGCATGAGCAAGCCCCGTTATAACGCACCAAAACAACGGCATGAAGCCGCAACTTTCAGGAGGAAGATATTATGAGCGTTTTGACAGATTTGATTTACGCGGGCTCCAATGCAGTCGCCGGGTTGACAGAGGGCGCTGTTGCGGACGCAATTAAAAAATATGGAGAGGATGCGAAAATCGCGTTCCCCGACACTGCTTACTTTTTCCCCACCATCTATGCCGCAACAGGCGTCAAGGTGGCGAAGCTGGGGGATTTGACCGCCTGTGTTGGCGTATTGAAGAGCTTAATCACCAATAAGGAGGATCTTGGCGAGGCCCTCAATGCCGGGCTGGCCACTGCAGTGGGCGCGGAGATCATCGAAGGGTTAAAATATATGGAGGGAGACCCCTATGCCGGAGAGGCGGGAATTGGCTTTGTGCCTGACCCCATTATCCGCTCTCTGGGCGTTCCCCTCGTTACGGGGGATATCCCCGGTGTGGCCGTCGTCCTTGGCAAGGCGGAGAATGCGGAGGATGTGGCCAACGTAGTAAAGGACTATCAAAGCAAGGGCATTCTGACCTTCCTGGTAGGCGGTGTTATCGACCAGGTAATAGACCAGGGCGTCAAGGTAGGCCTTGATTTCCGTGTTGTTCCCCTGGGCCATGACGTGACGTCCGTCATCCATGTGGTGACTGTGGCAATTCGCGCGGCGCTGATTTTCGGCAATGCGCAGCCGGGAGACCTGCCTGGCTTGCTGAAATATACGAAGGAGAGAGTGCCCGCCTTTGTCAATACCTTTGGCCCGCTGGATGAGGTGACAGTTTCTGCCGGCGCCGGCGCCATTGCGCTGGGCTTCCCCGTCATCGTAGATGTAGATTTGGGCGAAAATCAGGTGCCGGGCGCTTTGGTTTCCGTATTAGACCACAGCGAGACGGTGAAAAAATCCCTGGAGCTCAGGAATATAAAAATTAAGGTGAAGGAGCTGCCCATCCCCGTGGCCTTTGCGGCTGCCTTTGAGGGCGAAATTATCCGCAAGGGAGACATGCATGCAGAGTTTACCTCCGACAAAAACCCGGCCTGCGAGCTGGTGGTCATGCGGGAGGCAGACCAGGTAGAGGATCACAAGATAGAGATTGTCGGGCCGGAGATGGACGGAGACGCTCCTCTGGAGCTGGCGCTGGCAACCTATATCGAGGTCTATGGCGCCAAAATGCAGGCGGACTTCGAGCCGGTTATCGAGAGAAAGATTCACCATTGGTTCAACTATATGGAAGGCGTTATGCACACGGGCCAGAGAAACCTGATTCGGGTGCGGGTCAGCAAGGACGCCAAGGCCAAGGGCCTGACTATGAAGCACTTTGCAGAGGTGCTCTACTACGAGATTATGGACGAGTTTGACAGTGTGGTGGACAAATGTCAGATTACGCTGGTGACAGACCCGGCCAAGGCAAAGGAGATTTTGGAGCAGGAGGCTATGCCCAGGTATGCGGCGAGAGATGAGCGCCTGGAGTCCATGACGGACGAGAGCGTCGATACGTTCTACACCTGCATTTTGTGCCAGTCCTTTGCGCCGTCCCACTGCTGCGTGGTGACGCCGGAGCGGCTGGGCCTTTGCGGCGCAGTATCCTGGCTGGATGCCAAAGCCACGAAGGAGCTGACCCCAACGGGTCCCTGCCAGCCTATTGCAAAGATTGGCTGCTTGGACGAGAAGAAGGGCATCTATACAGAGGTCAACAAGGTTGTGAGCGAGGCGACCCAAGGCGCAGTGAACAACGTGACGCTGTACTCCATTATGGAGGACCCCATGACCAGCTGCGGCTGCTTTGAATGCATTTGCGGCATTCTGCCGGAGGCAAACGGCGTTATCATTGTCAACAGAGAGTATAAGGGAGACACCCCCACTGGCATGACCTTTGGCGAGTTGGCCTCCATGACGGGCGGCGGCGTGCAGACGCCGGGCTTCATGGGCCATGGGCGGCACTTTATCGCTTCGAAGAAGTTCATCAGCGCTGAGGGAGGTCTGGAGAGAATCGTCTGGATGCCCAAGGAGCTGAAGGACGACGTGGCCGCCAAGCTGAATAAGACGGCCAAGGAACTCTATGGCATTGAGAACTTTACCGATATGATTTGCGACGAAACCATTGCCACAGATTCGGAGGGCGTGCTCAACTTCCTGACGGAGAAGAACCATCCGGCTCTGGGCCTGGACGAAATAATGTGACACAAAGGGAAAGTGAATGGCAAAAATCACGTTTAAACTGGAGGGCGGCGAAACGGTTGAGTTTTTCGCCGTCCCTGAAGAAAATCTGTTAGAGGCCGCGCGAAAGGCAAATGTGGCCATAGACGCGCCCTGCTCGGGCAACGTATCCTGCGGGAAATGCCGCGTCAAGCTGCTGGAGGGAGAGCTGGATGCCCCAAAAACCCGGCATATTTCCGACAAGGAATATGCGGAGGGTTGGCGGTTGGCCTGCGCTGCCAAGGTGATTGGCGATGTGGTCATTGGCGTGCCTGATATTGCCTCTGCCTATAAGAGCAGGATGAAGATTGCCGATTTGGGTTCCAAAGAGGAAATCTCAATTTTTGAAGAGGTAACCCGCTCCCTGGTGGAGGCGGGCGTCCCCATGGAAAACGTATTTCAGGAGATTGACGTGGCGCTGGAGCCGCCGACGCCGGAGGATGTTCTGCCGGATAATGAGCGGCTGAAAAAGAAGGTCAGCGAAATTACGGGAATCAACAACGTTTTGATTACGTTTTCTGTCTTTCAGAAGATGTCCTGGGTATTGCGGCAGCATGATTTTCATGTGAAGTGCGCCATTCAGGAGAACGCCAAGGGCGTGAAAGTAATGGACATTACCGGGCCGGAGGATGATAAGCCCATGTGTGGCTTGGCCATCGATATCGGAACCACCTCGGTGACGGCCGTTCTGGCCAATTTGGCGGACGGCTCTATTGTCGCCAAGGCATCGGCCGGGAACGGACAGATTCGCTATGGCGCAGATGTGATTAACAGGATTATTGAAGCCTCCAAGGAGGGCGGCGCCAAAAAGCTGCGGGATGCCATCATTGTAGAGACGCTGGACCCCATGGTTCGGAGTATGCTGCAATCTGCTGGCATTGAGGCTACCCGGGTGATGAACGTCTGTATTGCGGGCAACACCACCATGAACCATTTGATGATGGGCATTTATGCAGACCCCATCCGTATGGAGCCCTTTATCCCCAGCTTTTATAACGTGGAATGTGTCTATGCGGGAGAGCTTGGCCTACCTATCTGCCCGGATGCCAAGGTCATTATATCGCCCAACGTGGGGAGCTATGTAGGCGGCGATATTACGGCGGGAACCCTGACCAGCCTGATTTGGAAGGAGGACGATTTTTCCGTCTTTATCGATTTGGGTACGAACGGAGAGATTGTCTTTGGAAACAGCGAATTTCTCATGAGCTGCGCCTGCTCGGCGGGGCCGGCCTTTGAGGGCGGTGACATTAGCTGCGGCATGCGCGCAACGGATGGCGCCATAGAGGCATGCACCATAGATAAAGAGACGATGGAGCCCACCTATCAGGTAGTAGGCGGCGGGAAGCCAATCGGCATCTGCGGCTCGGGCCTGATAGACATTATTGCGGAGTTGTTCCGCTGTGGTGTGGTGGATTCCCGGGGCAAAATTGTGCGAACCGGCAAGCGCGTCCTGCGGGATGAGCACGGCATGGGAAGCTTTATCGTAGCCTTTGAGAGCGAAAGCGATAACGACCGGCCGGTTTTGCTCAATGAGGTGGACATTGAAAACTTTATCCGGGCCAAGGCGGCTATCTTTTCGGCCATCAACGTGCTGCTGGAGTCTACCGGGTTTGATATCTCTGTGGTAGAGAGAGTCATTATCGCGGGAGGCATTGGCCACGGCATTAACATAGAAAATGCGGTACGCATCGGCATGCTGCCGGATATCGCGCGGGAAAAGTATTCTTATATCGGAAATTCCTCCCTTTCGGGGGCCTATGCCATGGTGATGTCCAAAAAGGCAAAGGACAAGGTATACGAAATTGCGAAAAACACCACTTATGTGGAGCTGAGCAACGAGCCTTCCTATATGGACGCCTTTGTGGCCGCCTGCTTTATTCCCCATACGGATACATCCCTGTTTCCGTCAGCGGGGCAGGACTGAGAGGCTGCCATGGAATTTCCCTATCAGAAGGACAATAAAGAGAGAATCCCCCTTGAGCATTACATGGGTCTTTATGAAAAGCTGGACCCTGTCGCATGCGCGAGGAGGTGTGGCGTGCCCTATGACAGCGAGGCATCCTGCTTCACTTTGAAGATAATGGGGCGGGAATACCGGGTGGCGCATCCCGTCTTTCAGACGGAGCCAGAGGCGTCAAATCCGGAGAAAATTCTGTTGCTCCGCTATCTGCTGGAGGCAGAGGCAGTGCCAGCCTCGGGGAAATTTATCACCTACCGGGAGGTGCCTTGGGGGGAGACCTACTTCCGCAACTTTGAGGGAAGGTGCCTGAAACGGCTGGCTTTCAGCTTTGGCAGCCGGCTGGATGATTTCAGGCGAGGCATGGAAAGGTTGGGCGGCAAGCCAGTGGAAACTGGAGATGCAGGCTACGAGTTCCCCTTTATGGAGGGGCTCTATATGCGGTTTATGGTCTGGGCGGGCGACGAGGAATTTCCTCCGTCGGCGCAGATTCTGTTTTCTGATAATTTTAAGCTGGCCTTTACGGCAGAGGACTTAGCCTATGTGGGAGATGTCTCCATCAACTATCTAAAGGAGGCTGCGCAAGAGGGCTAGCGTATATGAGCCGGGCGGAGGCACGGCGCGCCGATTCGTCGGCGATAGTACCTTTTACAACTGAATAGAGCAAACGAATTGAGATTCGGTAGAGTAAATATTGTGCGTCAAGTGTCACAGAATGGGATGTTGTCTGTGGACGAAGGAGGGGAAGCCCTCCACGATACAATATTGCATCCGCTGCTGTATGAAAGAGCAGACGACTCCTCTTTCATGTAGGTAGCATAATATGAGGAGGAGTTTTGCAAAATGAAAAAATTCAACACAAAAGCCATGGTTACGCTGGCTGTATTGACGGCGCTTTCCATCGTGCTGGACCGTCTTTTGAGCGTGTCTATCGGCACCAGCATTAGAATCCATCTGGGCATCGTGCCCGTGATGCTGGCGGGCATCTGGTTTGGGCCCGTTGCCGGCGGTGTCGTGGGCGGTCTGGCGGACTTCCTGGGAGCAACGGTATTGTCCGGGTTAGGGTTTTTCCCGCTGCTGATGATTTCGCCGATTTTAAAGGGCGTGATTCCTGGGCTGATGAGAAAAATCGCTCTGGGCGGCAAGCTGTTGCAGGTAGCGCTGGTGGTTTTCGTCACCACTCTAGTGGCGGCCATGTGTATTACGCCGCTGGTGCTGTCCTATTTATATGGGAATCCGTTTTGGACGGTGTTCGTCTCGCGGTTGCCCTTTGTGCTGCTGCAGATGGTGCTGGAGATTGCAGTGACCTATTTGATGCTGAGATGGCAACGGGTCAGCAGGCTGAACTTGGCTTAGTGTGAGGCAGAAAGATGAATTATAACGAAGCGCTGGAATATATTCACGGGGTTTGCTGGATGGGCAGCAGGCTGGGGCTGGAGAGAACCTACGAGCTGATGCACAAGCTGGGAGACCCACAGAAGGATTTAAAGTTTATTCACATTGCAGGAACCAACGGGAAGGGCTCCATTGCCGCCATGCTGGCCTCTGTTTTGACAAGAGCTGGCTACAGGACGGGGCTCTATACCTCGCCATATATCGACCAGTTTACAGAGAGGTTCCAAATTGATGGGGAACAGATTAGCAAAGAAGAGCTGGCAGAGATTACGGAGCAAATCCGTCCCTTCGCAGATGCGATGGAGGACCACCCCACGGAATTTGAGCTAGTGACGGCCATTGGCCTTCAGTTCTTTCACCGGAACAAGTGTGATATCGTCGTGTTTGAGGTTGGCATGGGCGGTGCGCTAGACTCGACTAACATTATCGACACGCCGGAGGTGGCCGTGATTGCGGCTATGGGGCTGGACCACACGCGAGAGCTGGGGGATACCATAGAGCAGATTGCCCAGGCCAAGGCGGGCATCATTAAGCCGGGAGGCGACGTCGTCATCTATGGCAACGAGCCGGCGGCAAACAAGGTCTTTCAGGAGACGTGCAGAGAAAAGGGCGCAACCCTCTATCTGGCGGAGCAGGAGACGGTGGTGCGAAAGGAATCTGACTTAGCAGGGCAGACCTTTGACGTTGGCCAACGAAGGGACTTATTCTTGCCCCTGCTGGGCGCATGCCAGCCAAATAACTGCGCCACGGCGCTGAAAGCCCTGGACGTCCTGCGGGCAAAGGGATGGAACATCTCAGAGGAGGCAATCCGCCAGGGATTGCGGGAGACCAGCTGGCCAGGCCGGTTCCAGGTGATGCGGCGAAACCCCGTGTTCGTCGTGGATGGGGCTCACAATCCCCATGGAATCCAGGACGCAAAGGCGGGGCTAATGAAATATTTCCCGGGCAGAAAAATCCACTTTCTTATCGGCGTTATGGCAGATAAGGATGTGAGCCATATTTTAGAGGCGCTGACCCCGATAGCGGCAAGCTTTGTGGCGGTTCGCCCAAACAATCCGCGGGCGATGGCTGCCGACGAGCTGAGAGACAGAATTCTGGCCTTTGGGGCTGAGGCAACCGCCTGCCAGACGGTGCAGGAAGGTGTAGAAAAGGTAATTGAGCAGTGCGGAAAAGATGGCATTGGGTGCGCATTGGGCTCCCTCTATATGTCCAGCGATGTCCGCGCCTGCTTCAATCAATATCATCAAATTTAAGCTTCTCAAAACAGAGGAAACGAAAGGAGAAACGAGTACAATGAGCTACAAGTCTGACATTGAAATTGCTCAGGAAACAACAATGGCTCCCATTACGGAGATTGCCAAGGCTGCTGGTGTTGACGACAAGTATTTGGAGCAATACGGCAAGTATAAGGCCAAGGTTGACTATAACCTTTTAAACGAGGTAAAGCGGCCTGACGGCAAGCTGGTTCTGGTAACGGCTATTACACCTACCCCTGCGGGCGAGGGTAAAACCACCACGACGGTTGGCCTGGCAGACGGCCTGAAGAAGATTGGCAAGAACGTTCTGGTTGCGCTGAGAGAGCCCTCCTTAGGGCCGGTATTTGGCGTAAAGGGCGGCGCAGCTGGCGGCGGCTATGCGCAGGTTGTCCCCATGGAGGACATTAACCTTCACTTCACTGGCGACTTCCACGCTATCGGCGCAGCAAACAACCTGCTGGCGGCTATGCTGGATAACCACATCTACCAGGGCAACAAGCTGAACATCGACCCCAGAAGGATTACCTGGAGACGCTGCGTTGATATGAACGACAGACAGCTCCGCTTTGTGGTAGACGGTCTGGGCGGCAGAGTAAACGGCGTGCCCAGAGAGGATGGCTACGATATCACCGTTGCATCTGAGATTATGGCAGTGCTGTGCCTGGCTTCCGACATCACAGACCTGAAGAGAAGACTGGGCAACATCATCGTCGGCTATACCTACGACGAAAAGCCGGTTACGGCAGCTGACCTGAACGCACAGGGCGCTATGACGGCTCTTCTGAAGGATGCCCTCAAGCCGAACCTGGTGCAGACGCTGGAGCATACGCCCTCCTTCGTCCACGGCGGCCCCTTCGCCAACATCGCTCACGGCTGCAACTCCATCACCGCTACGAAGATGGCAATGCGCCTGGCCGATTACGCGATTACAGAGGCAGGCTTCGGCGCAGACCTGGGCGCTGAGAAGTTCTTGGACATCAAGTGCCGTATGGCTGGCCTGACGCCTTCTGCGGTAGTTATGGTGGCGACTGTAAGAGCTCTGAAGCTCCACGGCGGCGTGCCGAAGGCAGACCTGGGCACAGAGAACCTGGATGCCCTGAGAAAGGGTATGCCCAACCTGCTCCAGCATGTTGAGAATATCACCAACGTCTATAAGCTCCCCTGCGTTGTGGCAATCAACCGGTTCCCCACGGACACCGAGGCAGAGCTGAAGATTGTAGAAGAGGAGTGCAAGAAGCTGGGCGTCAACGTAGCTCTCTCCGAAGTTTGGGGCAAGGGCGGCGACGGCGGCATCGAGCTGGCCAAGGAGGTTGTCCGCATCTGCGAAGAGCCCAACGACTTTACCTTCAGCTATGACCTGGATATGTCCATTGAGGAGAAGATTGAGGCAATCGTCAAGAAGATTTACCATGGCGACGGCGTCATTCTGACCCCCAATGCCAAGAAGCAGGCTGACCAGCTGACAGCTCTTGGCTATGGCAACATGCCAATCTGCATGGCGAAGACGCAGTATAGCTTCTCCGACGATCCGTCCCTGCTGGGCGCGCCCAAGGGCTTCACCGTAACGGTTCGGAACCTGAAGGTTTCCGCAGGCGCTGGCTTCATCGTGGCCCTCACCGGCGACATCATGACCATGCCTGGTCTGCCGCCCAAGCCGGCTGCTGAGAGAATCGACGTAGACGAGACGGGCAAGATTTCTGGCTTGTTCTAAGAGATAAGACAATTCAATGCATTACATCGGCGGCTGCACAAGAAATTGTACAGCCGTTGATGTAAAAAAAGAAAAAAGAGGAAAGAAGTATGGAATTCTCAAAACTGAGCTGTGAGGAATTTATCGACATATTGGCCTCCAAGGAGCCGGTTCCCGGCGGCGGCGGCGCTTCTGCCCTGGTGGGCGGCATTGGCATGGCCCTGGGCAACATGGTAGGGAGCCTGACTCTGGGCAAGAAAAAGTACGCAGACGTACAGGAGGATATCATCCGCATGAAGGCCAAGGCAGATCAGCTGCAAAAGGACTTCATCGAGTTGATTGCCAAGGATGCAGTGGCCTTCGAGCCCCTTTCCAAGGCGTATGGGCTGCCGAAGGATACGGAGGAACAGCGGGCGGAAAAGGAGCGCATCATGGAGGAGGCTCTGGACGTGGCCTGCGGCGTCCCCATGGAGATTATGGAGAAGTGCTGCGAAGCCATTGAGCTGCATAAGGAGTTTGCCGCAAAGGGAACAGCAATCGCCATTAGCGACGTGGGCGTTGGCGTCATCTGCTGCCGCTCTGCTCTGCTGGGCGCCAGCCTGAATGTGTTCATCAACACGAAATCTATGAAAAACAGGGAGCATGCCGAGGCACTGAACAAAAAGGCCGAGGACATGATTCAAAAATATACTGCCATGGCGGACGAAATTTTTGCGGACGTCAGGGGAAGATTTAACGCGTAAAAAGGGAGAGAACAGATGGCAAATATATTGAAGGGCGCCGAAGTTACGGCGGCTCTGAACGCAAGGCTCCAAGCCCAGGTGGCGGAGCTGAAGGAAAAGGGCGTGGCGCCCACCCTGGGGATTATCCGCGTGGGGGAGCGGCCGGACGACCTTTCCTATGAAAAAGGGGCCTGCAAACGGTGCGAAACAATCGGCGTAGAGGTGAAGAAATTCGTCCTGCCCGAGGATGTCACCCAAGAGGCTCTGATGGAGACGGTGGAGCAGGTGAACCAGGATGACACCATCCATGGCGTGCTGATTTTCCGCCCCCTGCCCAAGCATCTGGACGATGAAGCGGTTCGCAGGGCGCTGGCGCCGGAGAAGGATGTGGACGGAATCACGGACGGCTCCATGGTAGGCGTGTTTACCTCTACGGATGTGGGCTTCCCGCCCTGCACACCGCAGGCCTGCATGGAGATTCTGGATCACTTTAACATCGACGTGACGGGCAAAAAGGCGGTGGTCATTGGCAGAAGCCTGGTTGTGGGTAAGCCGGCGGCCATGATGCTCCTGAAGAAAAACGCGACGGTTACCGTCTGCCACACTAAGACGGTAGATATGCCGGCCGTAGCCAGAGAGGCAGATATCCTTATCGTGGCGGCGGGCCGGGCAAAGGTGATCGGCGCGGAATATGTGCGGCCGGGCCAGACGGTCATTGACGTGGGCATCAATTTCGCAGACGGAAAGCTCTGCGGAGACTGCGACTTCGATGCAGTGGAGCCCATTGTGGACGCCATTACGCCGGTTCCCGGCGGCGTGGGCACGGTGACTACGTCAGTGCTGGTAGGGCACGTAGTCAAGGCGGCTCAGAGAACGGTGAAATGATAGAGGCCCATATCAAAAAGGCAAGCCTGCGCCGGGAGGTTCTGGCGCAGGCTGCTCTTTTAAGCAGCGCCTATAAAAAAGCGGCAGACAAGGAAATCTGCCGGAAGGTGGTAGAATCCCCGGAGTTTCGGCAGGCGGGGACTGTGTTCTGCTACGTAGGCCATGGCGATGAAATCGATACCTCCTTTATTTTAGAGTGTGCTTTAGAAGCAGATAAGCGACTTTGCGTGCCCCTCTGCGAAAAAAGAGGCGTGATGACGGCGCGGCAGATTCTCTCCCTGGGGGAACTGCTGCCGGGCGCCTATGGCATCCCTGAGCCAGGAAGGGATGCGCCGCTGGTTGGGCCGGAGGAGTTGGATCTGGCAGTGGTTCCCTGCGTCACCTGCAATGCGGCAGGAGACAGATTGGGCTATGGCGGGGGATACTACGACCGCTATCTGCCCTTGACACACTGCGGGAGGATGATGCTTTGCCGCAGCAAATTGATGCGGCAGGATATCCCAACAGAAAAGCACGATTTGAAAATCAAAAAGGTCATCTACGATTAAAGAAAAAGGCCGCAACAGCGGCCTTTGATTATATGGGTAAAAGCTTTGTTATTTAGGAGGAAGGCTGCCCTTGGCGCAAGCCTCAAATTTTACCCATAGGCGCTTCCGGCTTATTCCATGGTAAATATGCCTTTTATCATATCCTCGTCAGTCATTGCCAGATGAAAGGCCTGCTCTAAGTCCTCCTGAGTCAGGCGGAAGCGGTGCGTGATGAGGTCTTCTACGGGAACCACGCCGCGATAGATAAAATCGATCGCCCGCTGAAATTCGGCCAGATGCAGATCCCCTACTGTATTACCGCCGATAATAAGTTTATTAATAGACATATGGCGGAAATGGAAGTAAGACCAGTCTATGAGTACCGGAACGCAGCAGGCGCCAATCTGGCCGATGCGAGCACCGATTTTACCAATGTATGGAATGATTTGTATGGTTTCAGGTTCACCGGCGCATTCCAGAATGGAATCAGCTCCCTCGTCGTCTGTGGCGTCCCAGATAGCGTCTGCCACGTTATCTACCTCATTAACGTTGATGCAGACGTCCGCTCCATGGGCCTGGGCAAAGGCCAGCTTAGAGGGCGTTTTATCCACGGCGACAACCTGCTTTGCCCCCATGGCCTTGGCAATCATCATAGCGATGCTGCCTAGAGCGCCAACGCCTAGAACAACAACTCGGTCCCCGATCTGCACAGTGCTGCAGACGTGATTGGCTACGCAGTAGACCGGCTCGACCAGGGTGCCGGCCTCCCAGCTCATATCCTGGGGAAACTTGGCTGCAGCGCTCATATCCAACAGAATATATTCGCCGAAGCCGCCGAAGATGGGGCTACCGGTGACCCGATCGCCAACCTGGTAATGACCTGTGACAAACATGGGACCATGATTATTGGAGGCAACGGGGTTGACTTCTACCACCTCGCCGGACATTTCATGGCCCATTCTGGAGGGATAGGGCTCGTCAGGATAGAGCAAATGTCGTTTGGGATAGACGTCCTTCAAGGGGTCTTCCCGACCGTCCCATATTCTCAAATGATGGGGAACCTGCCCATAGGCTTGATGGTCGTGAGGCGGATGCAGGGCGCGAATTGTATTACTGTCTGTCTGTTTGCAAATAGAGCCGCATTTTACCTTCACCAGCATTTGACCGGGGCCGGGCTTGGGAATAGGAACCTCCCGCAATTCCCACGGGCCGCCAGGAGCGGTCAACCAAGCTTGTTTCATAGTTGTTTTCATTATGTTATGGTACCTCCTGAAAAAATAATTGATAAATATAGTCTTTATAGGCTTGTCTCAAGTGAGGCGTAGAACGCCAGTGTGTCATAGATAGAAGAACGACCTGTGTGCACACTATCTATGAACTGTCTGATGGATACTGCCGACAGCGGGGCAGTAGGCGAGGGAATGCCTGGCGGCCGATTATTGCGCCACCTTAGCCATAATATTCTCTAGGGTATAATCTTCCATAATGGAACGCAACTCATCCATAGAGAAATCCGGATTATCAGCCTTAGACATGGCTCGGATATCCTCCGCAGTATAAAGCATATAGTTCGGATTATCAATATACTGCTCATAAGAATCAGCCTCCTCTGCGTTGGTGACGAAAATATAGTTCTGCGTCAGATATTCCGGCTGGTCAGAAAGAGGTGTGCCGTTGACGGCGTTATAAAGTATGATGAAGGTAAACAGGGCATCTGGGCTTATGCCACCTACAGCGCAAGCTAAGGTGCCATCTTCAAAGGCCTCTTTCATACCAGAGAATACGTCGAAGGTTGCTAGTTGAACCTCACCTCCGGGAGCGAGAGAGTTGATGGTATTAATAATTGCCTCTCCCTGGCCCATGCCCGCAGATCCCTGGAAAATGACATCTAACTCCTCATACGTGTTGATATAATTCTGGATTGTGGAAATAGTAGCGTTCAGGTCGGGATTATCTGCAATCATATACTCTGCAAGCTTGTTCATTCCAGTAATCTCTATTCCCTGGTCGAAGCCAACGTTACGCAGAGCCAAAGCGCCACCTACAGGAACATAGTCTACAGCATAGTTTTGATGGCCTGCGTCTGCCATTAATTGCACTAGGTGCGCCGCTGCGTCGATTTCGCTTTCATAGCAGCATCCGACAAAGTATTCATAGGCCTCGACTTCAGCTTTGATGGACTCGTCCGTAATGGTTCGGAAGCAGTTTGCGTAAAACACCTGATTGTCGTTACACAGGCGGGCGATACGACTGGTAGCTGATTCAGACATGGGCATACAGAGAATACCATCGCAGCCCGCAGAAATTAGATTTTCGGCGGCGGTAATTTGTGAAGTAGCATCCATATCGCCAATTTTCCAGTTTAACTCAATCCCTAAAGCATCGGCGGCATGATTTAAGGTGGCGTAGACGGCCGAACCCAAAGCATCATCGTTACTATAAAAGATGACGCCGATGGTGATATCTTCTTCAGAAGGAGAACTGCCCGAGGTGGCGCATCCCGCAAAAGTAGCCAGCGCAAAAATACAGACGAACAATAGAGCGACAATTTTTTTCATAATTTTTCCTCCTCTTTGTATTGATGATTTGTAATTGTGAGACAATTATATTATAATAAAAATAAATACACCATTCTCAAAACAGCACTAAAGTTTGCACAGATGGAGCCATTTGTCCAATAGGAAAGGAGTTGCTTTATGAGAATCACTGTTTCAGAAAATTTAAAGGTGAATAAGGCGAAGCGCTTACTGGCAGAGGCGATGGAACAGCTACTCGAAAAAAAGCGGCTGGAAAAACTAACAGTTTCTGAGCTGTTGCAACAGACGGGCCTTTCCCGTTCTTCCTTTTACTATAATTTTGAGAGTAAGTATGCATTATATCTCTGGATGGTGAATCAAGAATTGGAAGCGGCATTGGAGAAAATTGGCTCTCAGGTCAGTTGAGAGGAAAATCTAAAGCTAAAAATGGGTCACATAGTAGCCAATCAAGAAAATTATCGAAAAGCCCTGTTTCGCGACGAGCAACTTGAGTATGAAATTAGCGTGGAACACATTCGGGCGATTGTGGAGAGATATCGCTACATTGATGAGGAAACGGAATTTGCCATCCGCTTTTTTGTGTCAGGTCAGCTGAAATGCTTTGGCGACTGGCTGCGTGGCGGCTGCAAGACGCCGATAGATAAACTAGTGACCTATATGGTCCATGCAGCGCCCCAGATTTTTCAAGAGTATCTGACAAAAAAAGGAAGATAAGGCTATCTTGTCAGGGGAGGAACCTTCACTGCTGAAATAATCAGCATCATGGGGCGGCGCAGCTCGTCCTGCATGGCTGGATTTTCTCGCAAAAGCGCGTCTGAGGGCTGGGGCTCTGCCACATCGGAAATCTGAAAGCCGTGGGCCAGAAGGCCCCGGAGATAGGTGGCCAGGGTGCGATGGTATTTCACGACCGGCTCCCCCAGAAAGACGGCATTGCGCTTCCCCTCAAAAAAGTAGTTGTCTACGGGGAAATAGAGGATATTGCCTGCGCTGTCCCGCACCCAGTCCTGCGGCCCCTGGGCAGTAAAAACAGGATGCTCTACAGTGAAAATCACCTTGCCGTCATCCTCCAGCCATTGGGAAATCCGGGCCAAGAGGCCGTCATAGTCTGCAACGTAATGAAGGGCCAGGGAGCTGAGGACAATATCAAAGGAATGGGGCGGGAAGGACACCGCCTCTATAGAACTGCATAGGTATTCAATCTTGTCGCTGTGTGTTTTGCTTTGGGCGACATGGAGCATTTTTTTAGATAAGTCTACCCCTACGACGGAGGCAGCGCCATGCTCTGCCGCATAGAGACAGTGCCATCCATAGCCACAACCTAGGTCCAGCACGCGCTTCCCGCGAAAATCCGGGAGCATTGCCTGGAGGGTCTCCCACTCGCCAGCGCCGGCCAGGCCCCGGCGGGAACGATCCATCTGGCTGTATTTCTCAAAAAACACAGGGTCGTCGTATTTATTTTCCTGCATGAAGAAGTCTCCTTCTATACCATAGAATCAACAGTATTTTACAGCAATCCGCTCAAGGGAACAAGAGAAAAAAGCAGCGGACCCGCAGGCCCGCTGCTTTGCATAGCGCTTATTTGGTCAATTCCTTCATGGTGCTCAGCGCGATATCTGCCAGCTGGGCCAGTTTGGCCTCGGCTTCCGCCTGCTCCTTGGAATAGTAGCTGACGTAAGCCTTCAGCTTTGGCTCCGTGCCCGAGGGGCGGAGAATCAGGCGGCCGTTTTCCAGCTCGTAATAGAGCACGTCAGAGACGGGGAGACCAGTGCCAGAGGTCTGGCCGGTTTGCATATCTGTCCGCACCTGAGTCTTAAAGTCTGCCACAGCGAGAATCTGGAAATCGCCGAAGGACTTGGGCGGCGCCTGGCGCAGCTTTTCCACAGCCCCCTGGATTTTTTCGATTCCTTCAATGCCCTCCAGGGCCAGAGAGAGGACCTTTTCCTGATAATAGCCGTATTTTGCGTAGAGCTGGCAAATAGCGTCGTAAAGGGTCATGCCGCGGGCCGCATAGCTGCAGGCTGTCTCAGCCAAAAACATGGCGGACATGGCGGCATCCTTATCCCGCAGGAAGGTTCCCTCCAGGAAGCCATAGCTTTCCTCAAAGCCGAAGCAGAAGGTGCCCTGCCCGGTCTGCTCAGAAAGCTTAATCTGCTCCGC
>DBGCIZ010000073.1:0-3944 GCA_048355355.1 Christensenellaceae bacterium
CGGCAGATATGAAAAAAACGAGTTTCAATATGACGTTCACGCCCGGGGCCAGGTGATTGGCCGGGTGGACTATCTGGGCTCCGGCACGGCTGCATACAGCACAGTAGAATATGTGCGCACGGGGAATACCGCCACGGCACGTTTTTTGCAGCTGGGAGCGCGGCGCATCCAAATTGAGGGGGAAAACCCCTTTGACTCCTTTGAGACAGAGGAGCGGCAGACCGCATCCCTGGGGCAGAACTACCCGGTTCACGGGGACGTGATAGAGGTCGTCTATTACGAGACAGAGGCGAGGCCTTCGGAGAAAAACAGGGAGCTTGCCATTACGCAGGCGACGGAAGCGGCCTACTTTGATGCCCTGAGCAAGATGGATGGAGAGGCTGAGGGCGAGCTGATCGACTTTTTTTCCTACGTTCAGGAGGAGGACGGCGTGATTACCGTCTCGGCCACAGTGGCCATGCGGCAGGATATTGGCCAGACGGCGGAAAGCCAGGATTATTTTACACAGAAAGAGGAAGCGGACAGTTGGAACTGACAGGCGCGATGACCGTGGAGTTTGACACGGTGGAGGAGATGATTGAAATTTTCGGCAATCTGGACGAAAATATTCATCTCATCGAAAAGGGAACCGGGACGAAAATCGTCGCAAGGGACGGCGCAGCCGTCATCACAGGCGAGCTGGAGGGCATGCAGGCTGCCAAGCAGGTGCTGGAGGCGCTCTCCCGGGAGTTTCAAAGCAACGAGTATATCGACCAGAGCAAAATCAGCTATTTTATCGATTTGGCCCTGGAGGGAAAGGTGGAGGAGAGCAGCACCCTGAGCGGCGTCGTGGCGCTGACCCACCGGGGGAAGCCCGTCAAGTGCAGAACCTTTGGCCAGAAAAAGTATATGGAGGCCATTGCGAAAAATACGGTGGTCATTGCCATTGGCCCGGCGGGAACGGGCAAGACCTATCTCGCTATGGCGAAGGCAGTTGTGGCCCTAAAGAACAAGGAGGTTTCCCGCATTATTCTGACGCGGCCTGCCGTAGAGGCGGGGGAGAAGCTGGGCTTTCTGCCAGGCGATTTACAGAGCAAGGTAGACCCCTATTTGCGCCCGCTTTACGACGCGCTTTACGACTTTATGGGGGCGGACGCATACCAGCGGCTTTCGGAGAGCGGCGTCATTGAGGTGGCGCCTCTGGCCTATATGCGGGGCAGGACGCTGACAGACGCCTTCATCATATTGGACGAGGCCCAGAACTGCTCCATGGAGCAGCTGAAAATGTTTTTAACCAGATTTGGAGAGGGCTCCAAGGTGGTGGTGACGGGGGATATTACCCAAATCGACTTGCCGGAGGAGCGTCGGTCCGGCCTGAAAAGGGCGGCAGAGATTCTGAAGGGAATTGAGGGCATTGAGGTGATTCAGCTGACGAATAAGGACGTTGTCCGTCACAGGCTGGTGAAGGACATCATCCGTGCCTTTGAAAAACAGGAGAAGGGGTTGCCCAGATAGAGGCGGTGAAGCATGACGAAGCAGGATAAAGCTCGCAGGAAAGAGCTGAGAAAAATGTTTGCCCAGAAGACGCAGCGCCGCAAGTTTGTAATACCGGTGCTGTTTTATGCGCTGCTATACCTGATTTGCGCGGCGGTCATGGTTCTGGGTGCAATTCCCCCGGTGCGGGAGTTTGCCGTGGGGAGCATCAGCCCGGAGACGGTTACCGCCACCCGGGATATTGTAGACGAATACACCACAGAGGCGAATCGCCAGCTGGAGATGCAAAAGGTGCAGCCCATTTATAAAATCGACGAGGCGGTGGCGTCGGAGGCGACGGCAAATTTGCAGGCCGCCTTTGACCAGTTGGAGCAGGTTCGGGTTTCAGCGAAGCAGATTGCCATGAACAAAATGGCCAGCTCCTACGGGGCGACCAACTTCAGCGCTGGCAGCATCGACTGGGAGACGGTTTTGACGGAGACAGACATGGCCACCCTGAAGGGACTGGCGCCCACCTGCATTACGGACCAGAACATTTACGCAGTGGCCTCTATGGAGCAGGATAAGCTGACCTCCCTAAGGGATACTGCCATGGAGCACGTTCGCTCTCAACTGACGGAGGGCATTCTCACCGACGAGGTGGAGACAGCGGCTGAGGAAATCCGCTCCCGCCTAATTGCCAGCGGCGCCTTCAGCAACGCCCAGGCAGACGTGGTTTTCAACCTGGCGAAGGAGTATCTGCAGACCAACAAGGTCTATGACACAGAGGCCACAGAGGCAGCCAAGGAGGCGGCGGCAGCCCAGGTGACCCCGGTGGAGTATAAAAAGGGACAGAATATCGTCCAGGCAGGGGAGGTCATTACAGAGAGCCAGTATGAGTTGATTACAGAACTGGGCCTGGTCAGCGACGAGGCAGCTCTGGCGCCGCGGATAGCGGTTAGCCTGATGATGCTGGCGTTGCTGTTCGTCGTATGGCTGATGTATCTGGCCTCGTCGGCGCCGGCCCTGATTTCCTCCGCCAAGGACGCCTTCTGCGTGGTCCTGCTGACGGCCATCGGCGTTGGCGTATCGGTTCTCTGCAAGGCCATCGACCAGCGGATTGTGGTTTCCTATCTGCTGGCAATGATGGGGACGGCTTTCCTGCACAAGAGGACCTCTCTGATCTACGCAGTGTTCTCCTCTATTTTGCTGGCATTTATGAATGCCACGGTGGAGGACTTTATCTTCAGCATGGACGTGCTGAAGCATATGATGTCCGGCATTTTGGGGTCGCTGGCGGCGATTTTGACGCTGCGCAAGCGGTATCACCGTGGGGAATATATTTTGGGCGGTCTGGTTGCCGGGGTGGTCCAGTCCATAGTGTTTGTATCCTTTGGCCTGCTGAACGAGTACGCTATAGACAGGCTTCTGGTTTTGGTGGCCTATGGCATGTCAAGCGGGCTCCTCTGCGGCTTCCTGACGGTTGGCGTGCTGCCGGTTTGGGAAAGCCTCTTCTCTCTGGCAACGCCTGCTAAGCTGCTGGAGCTTTCCAATCCGGCAAATCCGCTGCTGAAGCGGCTGATGATTGAGGCGCCAGGCACCTATCACCACTGCGTCATGGCGGCCAATCTGGCGGAGGCCGGCGCAGAGGCGGTTAACGCAGATGCCCTGCTGGCCAGGGTGGCAGCCTATTATCACGATATCGGCAAGCTGGAGAATCCCCTGATGTTTAAGGAAAACCAGATGCATGTGAAAAACCCTCACGATGATTTGACGCCGGAGGAAAGCGCAAAAATAATCATCAGCCATGTGCAGGCCGGCGTGACCATTGCGGAGCGGTATAAGCTCCCTATCCGGGTACGCAATATCATCCAGGAGCATCACGGCAACAGCCTGGCGAATTATTTTTACTACATGGCAAAGCAGAAAAACCCGGACGCAGACCCGGAGCAGTTCCGCTACCCGGGCCCCACACCTGGCAGCAAGGAGGCCGGCGTGGTCATGCTGGCGGATGTGGTAGAGGCGGCGGTCCGCGCCAACGCATCTATGAAAAAGGGAAATTTGATGGAGCAGATTGAAAAGCTCATAAAGGGCAAATACGACGACGGCCAGCTGGATAACTGCCCCCTGAACCGGCGAGACCTGCGCCGGATTGCGGAGGCCTTTGCCTATGTGATTGAAGGGGCAAACCACGAGCGAATTGTCTATCCGGAGGATGAGGAATAATGCAGGTGTTTTTAGAGCATACCAGAGAGGACATCCCGGCAGGGCTGGACGCCGCTGTGGAGCGGGCCGTCCGGCAGGCCATGACGATGGAGGGCATGGAAAGCGGAGAAATCTGCGTAGAGCTCTCTGACGACGGGACGGTGCAGCAGCTGAACAGGGAATTTCGCGGCATTGACGCGACGACGGATGTGCTCTCCTTCCCGGCCAACCAGCTGGACGAGCCCATCGCCCAGGCGATTGCCCATGGCCTCATACCAGAGCCAGGG
>DBGCIZ010000074.1:0-2669 GCA_048355355.1 Christensenellaceae bacterium
ACATGCTTCGCATATTCGATTGGCTCCCTAAACGGCTGGGAAAACCGAATCGTGGAAAGCAGGGCAAAATTGCTGTTCTGCGTTTTGCGCGCTTTATCCCGATAGCTATGACCGTTGACGGAAAGAACGCCTCCCGTGTTCTCCGTCACCACGCTGCCCTTTTCGTTAAAGCAGAACATGCGGGTCACATCATCATACTTCTTGCTTCGATACCAAATTTTTGGCTCGTAAATCTTAGAAGAAAAATCCTCCCAGATGAAATAGGGCAACTCGACGCGGACGCCAACGTCAACCTGGTTATTGGTCAGCTCGATGTCATTTTTCCGGCACCATTCGGAGAAAAAGCCGCTGCCAACCCGCCCCACAGCGATGATGATATAGCGGGCGGTAACGCGGTGCACCTCTCCCCTCTGCTCCACAGTGACTACATGCGTCTCCTTGTCAATATCCTTCACCTCAGTGTTGGGATAAATTTCGCACTTTTCGCCCAAATCTGCAATGAGCCGGGCCATGGTATCGAAATTGGAATCCGTTCCCAAGTGCTTCACCTGCGCCTGAGCCATGTGAAGGTCATTTTGCAGGCACAGCTTTTTCAGCTCGTTGCTGGGCATATACCGCTCCTCGGTAGCGCCGTGGGCAACCATAATCTTGTCTGCCTGCTCAATGTAATCTATAATCAGCTCTGGGTCGAGAAATTCAGTGAGCCAGCCGCCATATTCCGTTGAAATGACGTATTTCCCGTCAGAAAATGCGCCTGCCCCTGCCATGCCTTCCATAATGGCGCAGGACTTGCACTTCACGCAGGTCTTTACCTTCCCTGAAATAATGGGACATTTTCTGTTATCGATTGGATTGCCCTTCTCAAACAGAGCAATTTTCAGGCTCGGATCGTTTTCCATCAGCCTGTATGCCGCCATTATGCCGCTGATACCGCCGCCAACTACGGCAACGTCGTAATTTTCTCTCATGCGCGTCTCTCCCCATTCGTCACTTAAGATGCCATACTTCATTTCCACAGCAATACACGATATAGTATACTTGAAGGAACACACTTCGTCAAGCCCGGTTTGTTTTTTGCCCTGATTTTGCGGTTTTTTCTGCGCCGACTTGCCTGTTCGTGATATGCTGCTCACACAACATATCCACCTTCATATTATAATAACTCTTGAATATGCCCGCTCATCCTCAGAAGCTGACCTGTGAAAAAGCATCTTACTGTTAATCCCGCGCGTCATACTGCTGATTACCAGCTAGTAGTCGGATAAAAAATCGCCGCCTAAAGCAGCGATTCTCGAAGAGCTCTTTTTTCACGGGGCCAACAATATCTCCTGGCGATTTTTCTGGGCATTGGCAATTTCCCTACGGGCGACTTTTTAACAAGCGCCCGCCAGAGTCTTTCGCGGAAGGTTAATGGTCATAGCGCAACGCCTCGACCGGGTCCAGCTTGGATGCTTTTAGGGCTGGCTGAATGCCGAAAAAAATGCCAATGGCGCAGGAAAATAGGATGCTGAATAGCACCGCCTCCAGAGAGATAGACGTCTCGATGCCGATGAGCGCCCCGGCGACCCAGGTGAGCAGCCCGCCTAGCGCCCCGCCCCCCAGGGAGCCTACGAAGGAATAGAGCACGGCCTCAGCCAGAAACTGCTTTAAAATGTTTCCCTCCCTAGCGCCTAAGGCCTTGCGGATGCCGATTTCCCGGGTCCGCTCCTTGACGGTGACCAGCATAATATTCATAATGCCGATTCCGCCTACGATGAGAGAAATAAAGGCGATTGCGCTCACCACCAGGGTAAAGATATCCAGAATATTATTCGCGCTGGTAATCTCGTTAGCCATATTCACCATGCGGAAGCCCATGTCGCTATGCAGCGTGTTCAGGGCGGCCAGGCTCTCCTGGGCCACCTGATCCATATGCTCCGTATCGTCTACGGAGATGGATATCTCGCCGACGGTATTGCCGCCGAAGTAATCATGGTAAGCGGTCAGCGGTAAATAGGATTTTTCCGATGTGACAGCGCTATAGAGGGGCTTGGTGTTCTTCTCCACCCCCACCACCTGAAACCGCATATTTTGCAAAGTCACATACTGGCCGACAGCCTCTCCGTTGCCAAATAACTCCTCCGCTACGGATTCGGAAAGGACGATCACCCGGCGGGAGTAGTCCATATCTGTTTCGTTGAGAAACCGCCCGGAAAGCATGGTCTTGTTTTCTACCTGCTCCAGCACCGGCGCAGTGGCCGTAATATCCGTATAGACCTTTTTCGCTCCGTTGGAAAGGTACGCCTTTAAGAAGGCCTGCGCAGAGATATACTGAATATCCTCCACATTCTCCTCTAAATACTCCTTATCCTCCACTGTCATTTCGCCGGAGCTTTCGTTAGCATAAATGAGCAGCCGGTTGATGCCGAAGCTGGTCAGCTCCTGATAGATACTGGCCCGCCCGGAATTTCCCACGGAAAATACGGTGATCATCGCAGCTACGCCGATGAGTATGCCGAGAATGGTCAGCACTGTCCGGATGCCGTTGCTCTTAAACTGCCTGGCCGCCATGCCCATGTATTCTATCAGTCCCATTGTGTTCCTCCCCGGTAATCTGTCCGTCTGCAATGTGAATCGTCCTATCCGCGGCTTTGGCAATGGCGCCATCGTGGGTGATGAGGATGATGGTC
>DBGCIZ010000075.1:0-14521 GCA_048355355.1 Christensenellaceae bacterium
GACCGCACCAAGCAATCCGAGCACATGGGACGGAAGCTTTCAGACGGCGGGGCAGCCTCCCAAGCCGCCAGAGCCACCAAAAAAGAAGAAGGGCAAGGCGAAAAGGGTTTGGCTGCTGATTGGCATTCTGGTGGTAGGCATTGCGGTAGGCGTTCTGGTGACAATTCTGTGCACCTCTCCGTCTTCATTAATTCCAGGTATGGCACCTACGCAAGAGCAGCCCCAGGCAAGCCAGGACAATGGCCAGGCCAGCGAAACGCCAAATCTGGACGGAGAAACGCCCACGATTTCAGACTACAACAATCCCGTGCCTGAGATTGCAGAGAGCGTATCGCCAGGCGTGGTAGGCGTGACCGCGTCCTACACCCAGCAGTCCCAGCAGCCCTATGGCGAGAGTTCTGTGGTCAGCTCGAGAGGAACCGGCTTTATTATCAGCACGGACGGCTACATCATTACCAATAACCACGTCATAGCAGACGGCGAATCCTTTATGGTGACGATGCAGGATGGCACAGAGCATGAGGCACAGTTGATTGGAAGCGACAGCACGCTGGACATTGCTGTTTTGAAGATTGAGGCCGAGGGATTGACCGCTCTGTCTATCGGAAATTCCGACAATCTGCAGGTGGGCGAGCTGGTCGTTGCCATTGGCAATCCCCAGGGCGCTGGAGAAAATCTCACAGGGACGGTCTCTGTAGGATACGTGAGCGCCCTCCACAGAGAGCTGATGTTTAACAACACCCGCCAGGAATTCATCCAGACGGACGCAGCCCTGAACCCGGGGAACAGCGGCGGACCGCTGGTGAACAGCGACGGCGAGGTCATCGGCGTGGTAACGCTGAAGAGCCTGGTCTCCTCCGTCAACTCGGACGGAAGCACGGTGGACACAGAGGGAATCGGCTTTGCTATCCCCATCAACGCGGCCATTGAGGCGGCAACGGAGATTATCGAAACCGGCTCCGTCAGCAGACCTGGCATCGGCGTTTACTGCACCTTCTTAGATGAGGAGACAGCGACGCAGGCAGGGGTAGTATCCGGCATGTATATCAGCGATTTTATGGAGATTAGCCCGGCCCATCAGGCAGGCATGCAGGCCGGCGATATTATCACAGCCTATGACGGGAATCCGGTTGAAACGGGAGATGACCTGATTGAATATATCGGCTCAAAGGAGGTAGGTGACCAGATCACCTTGACAGTCTGGAGAGATGGACAGGAGATGGAAATCACCATCACGCTGGCGGACACAAACGCTTAACGACAAAGGACAGGGCCTTGCGAAACAGCGGGGCTCTGTTTTTTTCGCACAGAAAAAGCGCCCCAAGCCAGGTGAGGCGCTTTTTGTTTTAACCTGGTTCAGATTTTCTGCACGTTTGCCGCCCGCAACTTGCTTTCGTTGCGGGGGTCATGTTCAATGTCAAACGTCACGGCCTGCCCCTCGGAGAGAGTCTTAAAGCCATCGCTGACGATTGCAGAGAAATGCACAAAAACATCGTCGCCGCCGTCATCATTGGAGATGAAGCCATAGCCCTTGCTGTCGTTAAACCATTTCACTGTACCTTGATGCATCGAAGATACCTCCTAATAAATATCGTACTCAGGTGTAAAAAAAATCTCACAATGTATTTGCCGTTCGTAGAACACAACAAATACTTCTTGTGAGGTCAAACCGTACGCCTTAAATACATCTTCAGTATAACAGCTAAAAAACAGTTTGTAAAGGATTTTTTTCAATATGCTTGTGAAAAAATGGAAAGTTTTTTTTGGAATCCTGTCTATCCCGCTTGGGGCAGGATAGACAGGAAGAAAAGCCTTAAATTCTGGCCACGCCGCTCTTTCTAGCAGCATCCGCAACGGCCTTGGCGACCGCCGGGCCTACCCGCTTATCAAAAGCTGCGGGGATGATGTACTCCGGGTTCAGCTCCTCGGGCGAAATCAGGTCAGCCAGCGCATAGGAAGCGGCCAGCTTCATTTCGTCGTTGATGTCCGAAGCGCGGACATCAAAGGTGCCGCGGAAAATGCCGGGGAAGGCCAGCACGTTGTTAATCTGGTTGGGGAAGTCGCTGCGGCCAGTGGCAATAACCTTGGCGCCGCCCTCCTTAGCCTCATCGGGGAAAATCTCCGGCGTCGGATTGGCGCAGGCAAAGATGATGGGATCCTTGGCCATAGATTTCACCATATCGACGGTGACAGCGCCAGCAGTAGAGACGCCGATGAACACGTCAGCCCCGGCGATAACATCCGCCAGGCTTCCCTCCTGCTTGGAAAGGTTGGTCACCTGAGCGATGTCGTCCTTTACGGGGTTCATGCCCTTGGGACGGCCCTGGTAGATAGCGCCAGTTCTGTCGCAAAGGGTGATGTCCTTAAATCCATCGCTGAGCAGCAGCCGGGTAATGGAAATGGCAGCAGCGCCAGCGCCGTTAAACACGATTTTGACATCCTCCTTCTTTTTGCCGACAACGCGCAGGGCGTTAATCAGTCCGGCAAGCGTAATGACAGCGGTGCCGTGCTGGTCGTCGTGGAAAATTGGGATGTCGCACTTTTCCTTCAGCTTCTTTTCAATTTCAAAGCACCGGGGCGCGGAGATATCCTCCAGATTGACGCCGCCAAAGCTGCCGGAAATCATATAAATGGTGTTGACGATTTCGTCTACATCGTGGCTCTTGATGCAGAGAGGGAAGGCGTCTACATCGCCGAAGGCCTTGAAGAGCATGCATTTGCCCTCCATAACCGGCATGCCAGCCTCTGGGCCGATATCGCCCAGACCCAGAACGGCAGAACCGTCAGTGACGACCAGGCAGGTATTCCACCGGCGAGTCAGGTCATAGCTTTTGGAAACGTCCTTCTGAATTTCTAGGCAGGGCTGAGCCACGCCAGGGGTGTATGCCAGGGAGAGATCCTCCTTGGTGTTGACAGGAACTTTGGCGATTACTTCAATTTTGCCCTTCCATTCCTGATGAAGGCGCAGAGACTCTTTTGCATAATCCATAACGTATCCTCCTTTGAAAATATAAATTATATACTATGGCGCAGGGCCATACAGCGCACCCTGCGGACAGAAATAACCACCTAAATTATACACTGGGCGCGGATACAATGTCAACAAGACTTGCAGTGGCGCCGCTCACGTGAGATAATGGAAAATAAAACGACAGCAGGAGGGACTATGACGCATAAAATTATTGTGGGAGATTCCTGGAACCCATGGAGCAACCTGGCGCTGGAGGAGCTGATTATGGATTCTCATCAGGGCGGCGTTACCCTGTATTTATGGCAGAATCAGAATACAGTGGTCATCGGGCGAAATCAGAACGCCTGGGGAGAATGCCGCCTGGATGTGCTGGAGCGGGACGGCGGAAAGCTGGCCAGGCGCTCCTCTGGCGGGGGCGCGGTGTTTCATGATTTGGGGAACCTGAATTTTACCTTCGTGGCAGAGCGGGAGCTTTACGACGTGAGAAGACAGTTCAGCGTGATACAGAGGGCTATAGGGGACTTTGGCATTGACACGGAGTTTACCGGGCGCAACGACCTGGTTTTAAAGGAAACTGGCGAAAAATTTTCGGGCAATGCCTTCTGGATGAAGCAGGATCGGGCCCTACATCACGGGACGCTGCTGCTGGATGTGGATTTGGAGAAAATGGGGAAATACCTGGCGCCGCCCAAAGCAAAGCTGGAGGCGAAGGGCGTGAAAAGCGTGCGCGCGCGGGTCTGTAACCTGAAGCAGAAGGCGCCGGATATGGACATACAGTCCATCAAGCAGGCCTTGCAAAAGGCTTTTTGCGAGGAATATGGCCCGGCAGAGCAAATTACACCGGAGGCCTATGATGCTGCGGAGCGCAAGCGGCTGGAGGAAAAATATAGCTCCTGGCAATGGCGCATGGGCAGGTCCCCCAAATGCGATGTCTCCTTGGCGAAGCGCTTTGCCTGGGGCGGAGTAAAGCTGCTGTTTACATTGAAAAATGGCGCCATAGAGGAATTGACGGTATATTCGGACAGCATGGACGAAGCCATTGCAGAAAAGCTGACACAGGCGCTGCAGGGAGCGCGCTTCGTGCAGGACGAGCTGGCAGGGCGAGTTGCCCGCATTGCCGGCGGGGAATATGAGGAGTTGAGCCAATGGCTGAGGGAGGCGGAGCTATAAAAAAGAGGCAGCCCCCTGGGGGCTGCTACGCTAGCGGATGAAGTTGGTCTGCTGGAAGGGCTCCCGCTCAGGCGGCAGGATCCCGGCGGCCCGGCCTGCCTCGATACATTTCAGCATCCAGGCCATGTTGCGGCCCAGCGTGCGCATGATTTGAAGCCCCTCTTCGTCCTTCCTGACGTCCTCCGGCGTGTAGCCGTGTACCATGTTCCAATATTGGGAAGGAACGATGGGCATGCCGGAGATGGGAAAGTATTTGTTTAAAACGTCCAGAGTTGCTGTGGTTCCCGCGCGGCGGGCGGAGACGACGGCTGCAGCTGGCTTGAAGGCCACGCTGGCATGGTCTGAAGAGAAAAACATCCGGTCGAGAAAGGAGAGGATGGAGCCGTTGGGCCCTCCATAGTAAACGGGGGAGCCTACCACGAGGCCGTCGCTCTCCTTCAGCTTGGCGGCTGCTACGTTGACCATATCGTCGTCAAAGACGCACTTGCCAATGGTACGGCATTTGCGGCAGTCGATGCAGCCACGAATTGGCTTCTTGCCGATTTGAAGCAGTTCTGTCTCCACGCCACACTGATTCAGCGTATTGGCGACCTCTGAAAGTGCAGTAAAGGTGCAGCCGTTTTGGTTGGGGCTGCCGTTAATAAGCAAAACCTTCATCGTATTATTCTCGCTTTCTTGGTTGATTCTACCTATAGTATAAAGCAAATTGGGAAAAATCAAACAGGAGCCCAGCCGGAATTTTATGCGGTTGTTCACAATTCTATCATAAATGGATGATAAGATAGTGGACAGCGAAGAGAAAGGATGGAGTATGGAATGCTGAAAAAGAGGATGATATCTTGCATACTGGCGGCCGCCATGTTAATGGGACTGGCAGCCTGCTCCAGCGCAGCGGGGGAGAGCGAAAGCCCGGCTGCAACGGAGGGAGCGATTGTCGCCATGGTCAACGACGTGCCCATTTTGCTGGAGGATGTGCAGAGCCAGTTTGATTCCTATAGTATTTACTATACGGAGAGCGATTTGGAGAGCCTGCGGGACGATCTAATCGATAATGCAGTAAACGAAACGGTGGTCAAAATCCGCCTGGAACAGGAGGGTCTTTATCCTCTGACGGACGAGGGCGAAGCCCAGGTAGAGGCAGATTATGAGGAGGTGCTCAGCACCTGGCGGACGCAGTTGGAGTCTATTCTTCTGGAAGAGGACGACTATGCTGACGCTACGGAGGAGGAGTTGGCGGCGGAGGTAGAAGCCCAGCTGCAGGCCTATATGAACGATATGGGCTATACGGAGGAGTACATCAAGGAGCTGCTTTCCTATAACTATGCGGCAAACCAGCTTTACGAAAAATATACGGAGGATGTTACTGTGACGGACGACGAGGTCCGGGCAGAGTACGACCGGCTGGTAGAGGAGGATAAGACAGCCTTTGAGGAAAGTCCCATGGAGTTTGAATATGCGGATACATACTATTATGCACCGGAAGGGTATAAGCGGATTAAGCATATTTTTAAATCCCTGACGGATGAGCAGGAGGATGAGATTCAGGCTCTAAGAGATGAGGGAAACGAGGAGGAAGCCGATGCTCTGGAGCAGCAGTATATGGATGCTCTCCGGCAGGAAATGGAGGCGTTGCTGCCCACGTTGACCGCTGAAAACTTTGATGAGGTTATGCAGGAAGAGACCATGGACCCGGGATTATCCTATTACCCGGATGGATATGTGGTAAGTCCGGATGTGAACAGCACCAGCTATGACCAGACCTTTACGGAGACGGCAGGAACGTTGGAAAACGTAGGGGATATTTCAGGGGTGATTGAGTCCTCCATGGGATACCACATTCTGATGTATGCAGAGGCAATTCCCTCCGGCGCAGTGGATTACGACAGCGTCAAGGATAGTGTCCAGGAGGATTTGCTGGAGACGAGGAAAAACGAGGTCTACTCCGGGCTGGTGCAGCAATGGCGCTCGGAAATGACGGTGGAAACCTATCCCGAATTGGTAGACATGGGGGATGAGGAAACAGAGGAGGCCAGCCAGACGGCTGGGGCGTCCGCAGAGGCTAGCCCAACGGCAGAGACCTCTGCAGAAGCAAGCCCGTCTGCTGAAGCCTCATAAGAAGGGGACTTCGCATGAAAAAAGACATCACGGTTGTGATGCCTTTTTGCTTTCCTGTGGGGCTACATCTGCCACGATAATCTCGGGATAGTTGAACAGGCGGAAGGGGAACCGGCTGTTCCCCAAGCCGCGGCTGATGGCAACGGTGGCGCCGCCAGAGGAACGGAGCCCCTCTGCATATTTGGGGAAAATCCCCTGGCTGGAGGCGTACAGACCGCCAATAAAGGGAAGGCGAAACTGTCCCCCGTGGGAATGACCGACGAAGCCCAGGTCAATGTCGTAGCCCAGATAATCCGGTGTGTAGTCGGAATAGTGGGACATGAGAAGGCGAAAGTGGGGTGATTTCTCCAGCCGCCGCAGCATGGCCGGCGTTTTGACAAAATAGCCTACTTCGTCCAGGCCAAGAAGGGAGATGCGGTCTCCATGGAGACGCAGCTCTGCCAGCTGATGGCGAAGGACTACAGCACCGCAGGCGCGTATTTCCCCAAAAACTTCTTCAAAATTGATTTGACCGTATTCGTGATTGCCAGGGACGAAGTACACGGGAGCGATTTGGCAGAGAGCGCGAAGGGTGCGGCGCATATTGGAGCGGTCGGTGGTCCAGCGGCTGATGATGTCGCCGGTAAATAAAATAATATCCGGGTGAAGGTCTGCCACCTGGCGGAAAAGCTTATCCCGGTAAAACTGCTTATCGTGCAAATCGGAGAGATGAACGATACGAAAGCCATGCTTCACACGAGGAGAGGTCTTGGTGAAGCGGGTCAACGTAATATGATTATTTTGATGATGCAAAAACGCACCTACAAGGCCGACGCCGCAAACGGCGCAAAGGACAATCAAGAGAGGAGACACAGCGGTTTACCTGCCTTTTTCAAATTGAGAAGCCCTCCGGGGGAGGACGATTTCAGTATATGCGGGGCGAAGCCCAGTCATACTGCTGCTAAGAGCAGAGGACGAATTTTTCAATGGCATCGGCCACGCCGTCCTCCCGATAGTCCGGAGCAATGTAGTCTGCCTGCTCCTTCAGGCAGGAGTAGGCATTCCCCATGGCCACGCGAAACCCGACGTTGGCAAACATGGGCAGGTCGTTTTCGCTGTCCCCAATTCCCATGACGTTTTCTGCCTGAACCTTCATATGGCGCAGCAGCTGCTGGATGGCGCGCCCCTTGTTTACCCCGGCAGAGGTGATTTCAATGCTGTTGGGCATGGGGGAGGCAATCTCCAGACCGTCGATTTGGCTGATGCGCTCCTGAATTTCGCCAATGGTGTTGCCCTCGCCGTAGATATAAAGCTTTTCCCCCGTGAAGCCCGTCTGGCGGAGATACTCCGGCAGAGAGGGATACGTCAGCAGGCTTTCCTTCAAAAAATCGATATAGGGCCCCGTAAACCGGCAATCGAAAATCAGCTCCCGGCAATGGGCGCTGCTATAAAGCTCGTTGCTGTGATACAGATGAAAATAGGCATCGGGGTATTCATCTGCGATAGAGACCATGGCAAGGCATTTTTGCGGGTCTAGCAGCTCCCGATAGAGAAACCGGCGGCGCGCCAAATCAAAAACCTGGGACCCGGCAATGAAAATACCATAATGGTCGCAATGAATGGCGCGAATCGCCTCCTGCGCTTCGATTTGCGAGCGCCCCGTGGCGATAGCGACGGCCACACCCTTGGCCTGGGCGGCGAGAAACGCTTCCTGATTCCGCCGGGAGACTGTTTCGTCTGGCGTCAGGAGGGTGCCGTCTAAATCGCATATAATCATTTTAATGTCCTGCAAAGCGTTCCTCCTCAAAAAAATTCAAAACTGTTTCTTACAATATATATAACACGGGGACAGGAGAAAAAACAAGGGCATGGCGGGTTGGTTGTGAAAACAGAAGAATTGTAGTATAGTAAAACAAGAAAGCTTGCCAAAGGAGAAAGGGACATATGGAAAAGATGTTCATCGGCGTCGACCTGGGCGGAACAAAGACGGCTCTGGGCCTGGCCGGACAGGATGGCGCTATGATAGACAGCGTAAAATACCAGACGGCCTCCGGCGCAACGGCAGAGGCGATTTGCAAAAGCATGGCGGAGGCGATTGACGCGCTGGCAAAGAAAAACGGCGTCCAGCAGCTGAGCGGCGTGGGCATTGGGGTTCCGTCCTTTGTGGATTTTAAAGAGGGCGTTGCCCTGCATTCCCCCAATATTCCCAGCCTGAAAAACTTCCCCGTAAGGGACTTTATGGAGCGCTGGCTGGGGTGTCCCGTGGTTTTAGATAACGATGCCAACGTGGCGGCCCTGGCGGAATATAAGCGGGGTGCAGGCCGTGGCCAGGGAGATATGGTTTATATTACGGCGTCTACAGGGGTAGGCGGCGGCTTGATTCTGGGGGGAGAAATCTACCGGGGCACCTTTTATCAGGCCGGGGAAATCGGCCACATGTTGGCGACCCCGGGGGAAGGATTCTTGTGCGGCTGCGGACAGAGAGGCTGCTTTGAATCCCGGATTGGCGGCAGGTATATTCCAGACCGGGTAAAAGACCGGCTGAGCAGGGGAGAAACGACTGCCATGACAGCCATGGCGCCCGCTATGGACGCCATAGACGGCAGGATTTTGAAGCAGGCCATGGACGCGGGAGACCCTATGGCGCGGGATATCGTCGGCGAGATGAGCTGGTATTTGGGGCTACTCTGCCATAATCTTTCAATGGTGTTTGCCATGGGCTGCATTGTCATCGGCGGAGGGCTCATCAATCTGGGTGATGCCTTTTTAGACGGCGCAAGGCAGGCCTTTGCCAGCTTTCGGCGGGAGGGGCTCTTCCCCGTTCAAATCAAACAGGCGGAATTAAAGCAGGACTTTGGCATCATTGGAGCGTTAGAGCTTGCCATTGACACGCAAAAATAACGAAAGAGGGATGAAGAAATATATGGAGCTGACAGCAAGAGAACTGAATCTGCACCGGGAAAAGGTGCTAAAGGCCCTGGAACAGTACGATTGGGATACGGCGCTGATTGCAGATAAGGAAAACCAGTATTATCTGACGGGAACGCGGCAGGATGCCCTGCTGGTTTTGCAAAGAAGCGGAGAAATGCTTCTGTTTGTACGCCGAAGCTACGAGCGGGCTCAGGAGGAATCACCCTTGCGCGATTTGGTGAAGCCGATGAAGAGCTACAGGGACATGGGGCCGTATTTCCCCCGCGGCCTGGGCAAGGTGCTGGTGCAAAAGGAAAAGATGCCGCTGGCCATGCTGGAGCGCATTGAAAAGGCCTTGGGCAAAAGCGAGGCGTTGCTTCCCCTGGATAGGGCGCTGACCCAGGCCCGCGCCGTAAAAACGCCCTTTGAGCAGGCAATTTTGCGGCAGTGCGGCGAGGCGCACAGAAGGCTGCTCATAGAGGCGGCCCCGGCTCTCATGCGGGAGGGCATGACCGAGGCAGAGCTGATGGGAAAACTCTACGCAGCCATGATGGATTTGGGCTATCAGGGTGTCAGCCGGTTCAGTATGTTTCAGGTGGAAATCGGCATTGGCCAGATGGGATTTGGGGAAAATAGCCTGGCCCCTACCAGCTTTGACGGACCGGACGGCATGAAGGGCATGTATGCAGCATCTATTTCGGCAGGCAGCCGGGAACGGCAGCTGAGGCGGGGAGACCTGGTATTTCTAGATTTGGCCTTCGGCATGCACGGGTATCATACAGACAAGACACAGGTCTACTCCTTCGGCGGCCAAGCCAGCAAAGAGGCGGCCGAGATTCACGGACTGCTGCGACAGGTACAGGACAGAGCAGCCGCTATGATGCGGCCCGGGGCGGCTCCCGCGGCGATTTATCAGACTGTGTCGGAGGAGCTAGACCCGCGGCTGACAGATTTTATGGGATACAGGGAGAGAAAAGTGGCATTCCTGGGCCATGGCGTCGGGCTCTATGTGGACGAAGCGCCGGTGATTGCAAGGGGCTTTGACGAGCCGATGCAGGCGGGCATGGCAGTAGCGCTGGAGCCAAAAATGGGCCTGGCTGGGCTGGGAACCGTTGGCGTAGAGGAAACCTATCTGATTGGAAAAGACGGAGCGGAGTGCATCACCGGCGGCAATCAGGAAATTATGGAGGTATGAGCAAGCGCAGGCAGCTCGCCGATAAAGATTTGTGAAATTATTCCCATAAAACGAATCTATTTTGCATCTGTTTTTCCGGGATATGTGTTGTAAATGGAAAAATACTGTGATAAAATTAACAGTGTACAGAGAGAAGGGGAAGGAAGGAGCATCAATGTCTAGATTTACAATACCAAGAAACGTGTTCTATGGAAAGGGAAGCATGAGCGAGCTGGCTTCTCTGAAAGGATATAGCAGGGCTTTTATCGTGACGGGAGGCGTCATCCCCAAGCTGGGCCTGTTGGACAAGCTGGAAAACATCCTGAGGGGTGCGGGCATGGAAGTCACTGCCTATAGCGAGGTGGAAAACGACCCGTCTATTGAGACGGTGATGAGGGGCGCGGAACTGATGCTCCAGTTTGAGCCGGATTTGATTGTGGCCATTGGCGGCGGCTCTGCCATTGACGCGGCAAAGGCCATGTGGGTGTTTTACGAGCATCCGGATTTGACCTTTGAAAAGATTAAGGAGGACGGCACCCTGCCGAAAATGAGAGTCAAGGCCAGACTGGCGGCGATTCCTTCCACCAGCGGCACGGGCAGCGAGGTCACCTCCTTTGCTGTAATTTCTGACCATAAGGCAAAGATTAAATACCCCATTGCGGATTTTGAAATTACGCCGGATATTGCCGTTCTGGACGAAGAGGTGACGGCGACGATGCCGCCAGTGCTGGTGGCGCATACGGGTATGGACGCGCTGTGCCATGCCATTGAGGCTTACGTGGCGCTGAACCGGTCCAGCTTCACGAATCCGCTGGCCATTCATGCCATTGTTATGATTTTTGGATATTTAAAGGATTCCTACGACGGCGACTTGGGCGCGAGAGGCGAGATGCATATTGCCCAGTGCCTGGCAGGTATGGCGTTTACCAATGCGCAGCTGGGCATTACCCACTCCCTGGCGCATAAAATTGGTGGCGCACTGGGAATCCCCCATGGTCTCTGCAATGCGATTTTGATGCCCTATGTCATTAAATATAACGCAAGAGACAGGGCAGCAATGCGGCATTATGCCAACATTGCTAGAAGAGCTGGTTTAGATGGCCTGCGGGAGATGAACCTGGTCAATTCCCTGGTAGAGGGCATTAAGGACCTGAGCAGATATATGAACATTCCGGCCAGCTTTGAGGAAGCCGGTGTCAGCGAATTCCGCTTTGAGATGGAGAAGCACCATATTGCGGAGCAGGCTTATCTGGATGCCTGCACTCTTTCCAATCCGAGAAAGACAAGCGAGGCGGACTTGCTGAATATTCTGGAATGTGCCTACTACGGCAGACCCTGCATTATTTAAGTCAAAACAGCAAAAGCCATGGCGGAGAGCCTCTGCCGTGGCTTTTTTCTTTTGTAACGGAGGGGAATATGCTATAATAAAAAAAGAGAATCACAGCAATAGCTGTCATAAATATTTTAGTATTGAGAGAGGGAAAACTGCTATGGATTTAAAAAAATTGGCAGAGCAGGCCGCCCAAATCGCAAAAGAGGCGGGCAAACTGGTTTTGCACGAAAATCATCCGGATATTTTTGATAAGGCGGGGCACAACAACTATGTCACCAGCATGGACTTCGCCTCGCAACAGTATATCATCGAGCATCTGGCTCCGCTGATACCCGGCGCGGAAATGCTGGCGGAGGAGAAGGATAACGCGGTAGAAAAATCCCAATACCGATGGGTCATCGACCCCATTGACGGCACGACCAACTATATGAAACACTTTGGGCATAGCTGCGTCTCTATCGCGTTGGCAAAGGATGGCGAGGGATTGCTGGGGGCGGTGTATGATATTTTTCGCGACGATTTGTTCCTAGGCATTCGCGGCCAGGGCGCTACGCTCAATGATAGGCCGATCCATATTTCGGACACTGAGATGGAGGAAGGGCTGATTATTTTTGGCACAGCGCCTTATTACGAAGAAATGCGGCAGCAGACTTATAAGCTGGTGGGAGAAATCGGCATGCAGTGCGGCGATGTCAGAAGGACGGGGGCAGCGGCGCTGGATATTTGCTTCGTGGCGGCGGGCAAGGCAGACGGCTTCTATGAGCTATATTTGCAGCCTTGGGATTATGCGGCGGGGCTAGTCATCCTAAAAGAGGCAGGAGGCCAGTTTGAAAGCCTGAACGGGCCGGGATTTGATTTTTTAAGCCCTAACGGCATCTGCTGCGGCAACCCTAAGGTGTTCCCGGAACTTCGCCAGTTTTTGGAGAGGCACGGCGTCCTATAGGAAAATATTAAATTGAAATAAAGTGAGATATTTGGTGCCGCTGGCACGTAAATAGTGTATAATAAAAGAAACCACGTGAAAAAAGAGGAGTGAAAAAATGGATCAGAATAGCTATCTTTTTGAAAAAAGCACCCCTGGTATCTCCTTGGGAAGATATGCGGCTAAGACATACTTGCTCATGTTTGTGGGATTAGTGGTGACCTTTGCTGTATCTCTGATCGTAATGTATACGGGCTGGATTTACCAGCTGGCGGCAAATATGGGGATTTGGCTGACGCTGCTGTTGCTAGAGGTCGTGACGGTGATTATCCTGAGCGCCAGCATAGCCAAGCTGAAGCCGGCGGCTGCAGGCGTGCTGTTTATGTTGTATGCCATATTAAACGGCGTGACGCTCTCCGCCCTGCTGGTCTATTTCGAGGCAGGTTCCGCCATGATTATCTTCGCGGTAACGGCAGCGGTGTTTGGCATCATGGCCATTTGGGGCTATACCACAAAGCAGGACCTCTCCGGATGGAGAAAGGTATTGCTGTTTGGCCTGTTGGGTCTGATTATCATGGCAGTTTTGGGCCTGTTCCTGAACTTGTCTCAGCTAGAGATGATTATTTCCTTCGCGGGCGTGGCAGTATTCCTCGGGTTTACGGCATACGACACGCAGAAGATGAAAAAGCTCTATGAGGTTTATCAAAACCAGCCTGAGATTTTGAATAAGGCGTCCATTATTTCTGCGTTGCAGCTGTATTTGGACTTTATCAACCTCTTTATCTATTTGCTGAGACTATTTGGCAAGCGCAACTAAAAAAGAGCGGCTCCGGCCGCTCTTTTGTTATTTTCCGGCGTCGCCGTCGGGGGAATGGATGGCGTATAGCTCGCTATAGGCTTCTGCTTCCTCCTCGGATTCCGGCCCCCGCGGAATGAGCCCGGTGCACTCAGTGGCAGAGGACACCTTTTCGATATCGTAGAACGGGTCGTCAGGCACGACGACATAATGCTTTGGCTTCATGTGGCACTCTCCTTTCCTGAATTGCTTATAGTATCTGGAGATAAAAAAGAAATATGAGGGGAATTGATGGAGCCAATGCAAAAAGGGTCAAAAAACCCCGTAACAAGGGGAAAATCTTTTTTTGATGTTACTTGAAAAAAGTGTTGACAAAAACAATACTTTGCGGTATTATATTACCGTTGCTTGTGAGAGCGGCGATAAGCTGGATGCCAAGTAGGCACGACGGTTTGCGGACGTGGCGGAATTGGCAGACGCGCCAGACTTAGGATCTGGTGTCTACGACGTGAAGGTTCAAGTCCTTTCGTCCGCACCAAATATATGCGGGAGTGGCTCAGTGGTAGAGCGTCGCCTTGCCAAGGCGAATGTCGCGAGTTCGAATCTCGTCTTCCGCTCCAAAAAGATTATCAGCCGGAAATCGGCTCTGCGGGTGTAGCTCAATGGTAGAGCTCCAGCCTTCCAAGCTGGCTACGTGGGTTCGATTCCCATCACCCGCTCCATATATATGCTATGCGCCATTAGCTCAGTTGGTAGAGCACCTGACTCTTAATCAGGGTGTCCCGGGTTCGAGTCCCTGATGGCGCACCATGTCGCGAAGAGCTTCGCGGCAGTATCCCACCTGAAAAATCAGGTGGGATTTTTGCTGTTCCTTCCAGTGTTCCTTGGCAAGGGAAAGGTCTAGCGAGAAGCATGATGCGACGGGTAAATATCCATCACTTTTTGAGTAGCAATAAAATAATTGTCGCTGCAAGCAAAACAACATAAAATGAAAAATATAAAAAATGGAATTGCGTAAATATTTGCGCGATGGATACGGGACAGTATGGATAGAGCAGAAATATGGGGATATGATTGGATAGATAGGCTTGAGATACTGAATTTGAAAAATCCTCGATTTTATTTATGAAAGTATTGACTTATAAAATTGC